>PLZL01000345.1 GCA_003152145.1 Limisphaerales bacterium | reverse complement strand
AACCGACGACGCCGATGACGACGACCAGCAAAACAATCACAACAATCAATCCAAATCCAATAGCCATAAATATCCTTTGGTTAAATTTGATTAACAGCTAAAGCAAAGCGCGCGGGCGGGCAATGATAATTTCCGGGTTATTTTGGAATCGGTCACGGCTCGACGAACACCGGCATGCCGACCCACGCCAGCTTCATCAAATATTCCGCGTCCCAGTTCGCCAGCCGGAAACAGCCGTGCGATTCCGTCCGCCCGACCTGCTCCGGCGCGGGCGTGCCGTGGATGCCGTAACCCGGTCTATCCAGGCCGATCCACGCGACGCCGACCGGATTATTCGGCCCCGGCGGCAAAACCAGTTTTTGCGTTTCTGAAGCTTCAGGAAAAAGCGCGGGGTCGAAAGTGTAATTCGGGTTCGGCGCGACGACCTTCACTTGTAATTCTCCCACTGGCCGCTTGTCGAAATGTGCCGCGATGCTGCACGGAAAATGCGCCAGCAGATTGGTCTGCTCGTCGAACGCCTCCAGATATTTTTCCGACAGGTGAATGACCACGAAGGCGGCCTTGTTTGAAGGCACAGGGTAATTCACGTCGGGAATTTGCAGCGCCGTTCCCGGCGCCGGGTTTGTCCAGTTCACGTTTGGGTTCAGCCGCCGGATCAATTCGGGATGCGAATGGCTTTTCTCCGCGACGAGTTCGAGTTCGGTTTCGTAATCCAGCGCGGTTTGCTGCGATTTGGCCAGCCACGTGTTGCCCAGCGGCTGCAACCGCGCGAGATCGTTCGTTGTCACGATGTAATTTGTCAGAACCGGTGCTTCGAGTGTCAGTTTCGCGTGCGTGTCGGCGTCGAGCTTTCCGGTCTGCGGCAAATTTTCCATTCCTTGAAAAACCGAAATCGCCGCGCGCGTCTGTGAACCGAGTGCGGCGTCAATCGAACCCGGCGAAATGCCGCGCCGCGCCAGCGCCACCTGCGTTTCAAACACGTCGCGCGCCGGATGCGGAAACGCGGTGGGTGATTCGGGGGTGACAATTAACGGCTTGATTTGCGGCCGGGTCACGGTGGTCTTCGGCGCTGGAACAATTTTTTGTGGATGCCCATGCCGCCACCAAAACCAGGCCGCGCCGGCGATGAGGGCCAGCGCCATCAGCCAGCGGAGCCCCCCGCCGCGCTTTTTGCGGCGCGCGCCCGGCGTCTGGTATTTTGGTCTGGAGTGGCGAGGCACGCCGGAATTAAGCCACAAGCCCCCCGCCGACCCAAGTTTGAAGTCGCCGATGAAAATCAGCGCAGATTCAGCACCGCGTCGCCGATGAGCTTCGCGGCGTTGTCGTAGCCGACCAACCCGGTGTTGATGATCAGGTGATATAGGAGCGGGTCGTTGACGTTGGCATTAAAATATTTTTTGAGATAACGTTTGCGGCCCAAATCTTCGTGCAAACAAAACTTGCGGGCTTGTGTTCTGGTCATGCCGTAGGATTTGCGGGAGTGTTCAATGCGCTCTTCCAGCGGGGCGACCAGGCGGACATGAAGCATATTCGGCAGCCGGGCCGTGATGACGTTGCCGCCGCGGCCGATGAGGATGACGTTCCCTAGGCAGGCCAGTTTGAGGATGGTTTCGGTGGTCTGGCGGATCACCGTTTGCGACGGTGGATAGACTTGGAGCAGATCGGTCATGATGTCTTCCAGATACGAAACGCGGTCCTCGGGCAGGAATTGCGCCAGACGGGTCGGGAGGTCGTGGTCTTCCAGCACCTTGTCCATCAGATTGCGGTCGAACACCTTCCACGGGACGGCGTTTTTGGGTGAATGTTCCTGTAGGTAACGAGCCAGTTTTTCAGCCACCACCAGAGCGCCGCAACCGGCCTGCCGCGAAATCGTCACCGCCCGCCGGATGCCAACCTCCGCGTCCACGCCAGCCGTTCCACCCGATTGGAACTGGCTGCTGACAAAGGACGCGCAATGTTCAACGCCGATGTTCGTCATAATCGCCTCCGCCGTTTCCAAGGCAAACTATGCTTCGGGAATGAGGTTTTCAAGGGTGCCCGGAATGATTTGACAGCGGCTAATGAAAGGAATTAACCAAAATCAACTCACGGCTGAACCAGCATTTTTTGGTAGGCACGCGCAATTTGATCCACCAGTGGCGAAGGTGTGACCGGCGTGCCGTCGAACGTCGCCACTGGCGCGATGCCAAGCGCGCTTTGTGTCGCGAAAATTCCTGCGGAATTTATCAGCGCGACGGGTTTGATGACGCGCTCGTTCGTCTCCAGCCCGAGAGCCTGGCAGATTTCGAGGACGACCGCGCGCGTGATGCCCGGCAATATGCCGCAACCAATCGGCACGGTGCAAATGGTGTCGTCATGGACCCAGAATAGATTGCCGCTGGCGGTCTCGGCCACGTCACCGTTCGTGTTGAGGAGCAGCGCCTCGTCCGCGCCCTGTTCCACGGCTTCGGCGCGCGCCACGACGTGCAGAATCTTGCTCGTGGTTTTGAACGAAGTCAGTGGATCGGCAGCCGGGATCCGAAACGACGACGTGATCATACTCCATCTAGCAGGAATTTCCGACTGCGGCGCGGGATGCAGCGTCATGACCAGTGTCGGCTGGCTTTCGCCGCTCGGCGTGTAGCCGCGCTCGCCAGGCCCGCGCGTCAGCGTCAGGCGCAGAATGGCTTCGGGCACCTGATTTTGTTCGATGAGCTGCCCGGCAAACTTTTCCAATTCCCTGGGTGTAAACGGCGGTTTGATTTTCAGAAAATCCGCGCCGCGCGCCAGCCGTTCCAGATGCTGCGCGAAGCGGAACGGCTTTCCGCCGGCGACACGCATCGTCTCAAACAAACCGTCGCCAAGCAAAAAGCCGCGGTCATCCACGGGAACGACCGCCTGCGCTTCGGGCAAAAATTGTCCGTTGAGAAAGACGAGCACGCCCATTTTTTAACGCAAAGGCGCAAAGAGGTAAAAGCGCAAAGTTTTGATTTATTCCCCTTCGGCTCCGCGCCTTTGAGTCCTTGCGATAAAATTATTGTAAAAAGATTGTCCGGTTTCCGCCAAAACCGTCATTTAATAGGTGAATGCAGGCAATGGACGACATCACGCTGCTGCGCGAATACGCCGCGCGCAATTCCGAGGCTGCCTTTGAAGAATTGGTATCCCGGCGCGTTGGCTTCGTCTATTCGGCGGGGCTGCGGCAGGTGCGCGACCCGCATCTGGCAGAGGAAATCACGCAAGCGGTGTTCGTCATCCTTGCGCAAAAGGCCGGGCGGATTTCGGAAAGAACCATTTTGACCGGATGGTTTTTCAAAACCACGCGGTTTGCCGCGCTGGCGCAAATGCGCGCCGAGGTCAAACGCCGGCAACGCGAACTGGAGGTGCAAATGCAATCTGAATTTCAATCCCCGGCGGCTGATGAAATCTGGAATCACATGTCGCCACTGCTGGATGAGGCGCTGGCGACGCTCGGCGAGAATGACCGGCAAGCTGTGCTGCTGCGTTTTTTTGAAAACAAAAGTCTGGCGGAAGTCGGCAATTATTTGGGCACCGGCGAAGACACGGCGCGCAAGCGCGTGAGCCGCGCATTGGAGAAGCTGCACCGTTATTTTGCCAAACACGGCGTGAGTTCAACGACGGCCATCATCGCCGGGGCGATTTCCGCCAATTCAGTTCACGCCGCGCCCGTGGCGCTGGCAAAATCCGTGGCTGCCGTGGCGGTTGCCAAAGGCGCGGCGGCCAGCGGTTCAACCTTAACCCTCATCAAAGGAGCATTGAAACTTATGGCATGGACAAAAATGAAAACCATCGGAGTTGTCGGCGCGGCCATCCTTCTGGCCGGCGGCACGACAACTTTCGTAGTCGAAAAAATCGCCGCTCAGTCGCGCGATCCGGTGATTGACGAAACTTTTTGGCAAGCGGATTCGCGGGTGTTGCAAAAAGTCCCGCCGGTTTTAATCATCCGCCCGACGAAATCGGAGGGCGGGGGCGCAAGTCTCTATACTGGCGGCAAGGCGATGTTGTTGAACGTCACCGTGGGCGGATTACTGTCTATCGCTTACAGCGTTCCCGAATCGCAAATGATTCTGCCTGACGACAAGCCAGCCGGACATTTTGATCTGATGCTGACGCTTCCCGACCATCCGAGAGAAACGCTCCAAGCGGAAATCAAAAAACGATTTGGCCTGGCCGCTCATTTTGAATCGCGCGACGCAGACATGCTTGCACTGAAAATCAAGAATGCCGGCGCACCGGGAATTGCGCGCAACAGCGGCGGAGCGAAAAGCGGTTCCATGTCCTCGAGCATGTCATCGGTCTCTTCGAGCGGCAATTTGCCACCGGAAGTTGCTGCCAAAATTCTCGGCCATCCCAACGTCCAGTCGGGGAAACAAATCACGATTAATAGCCAAACGCTCGCCGCCTTCGCCAGGCATCTTGAACGCCGGCTTGACCGGCAGGTGAGCGATGAAACCGGAACGACCAATCATTTTGACATCAAGCTCCAAGTGCAGGCGCAACCCGGTGAATCCGCGCAAGACGCACTCAAGCGTTCCGTTCTCGAACAGCTCGGTCTCGAACTTGTGCCCAGCCGCGAACCCGTCGAGATGCTGGTGGTGGAGAAAGTGAAGTAGGCCATTCGTTTCGTAGCAGCCGAGGTAACGAGGCTCAAACCTGAAAATCGTTCGCTGAAATTTTAGTCAGAGCCTCCTTACGTCGGCTGCTACCCGGTCTTCCGCTATTCGAC
>PLZL01000318.1 GCA_003152145.1 Limisphaerales bacterium | reverse complement strand
GTGGATGTGCAGATGTTCCAGAATGCCCGCGCCCGCGACTTTGCCGAGGTTGATGCCCACGTTAAAGCCGTCCGGCTTCATCACCGCCGTCAGCGCGTTGAGGCAGCGGCGCACGAGCTTCCAGAGATCGGTCACTTCCGCGTCCGTCAGCCCGTTCAAGTCCGCGACTTCCTTGTAAGGCACGACCATCAGGTGTCCGCCGTTGTAAGGATAACGGTTGAGCAGCGCAAAACAGGTGCGGTCACGCACAACGACCAGGTTCGCCTCGTCGTCGGACGATTGCGCGATGCGCGTGAAGAGACCTGGCTTCAATTCCGGCTTGGGCGAAAGGATGTATTCGATGCGCCACGGTGCATGCAATGAGTCCATGCCGGAAAGTTAATGAGCGAACCCTGGAAAGTAAATCCTCCAAGTCCGCCACCGCAGCACCGGCAAAAAAATCAGAAGCCGTGGAATTGAGCTTTTCCGGTGCGGCCATTGCGTTTATCCTTCGCGCGTGGAGCAGGCGATGTCGGCCATCTTGATTTTTGCGGGCGCGAGTTTCTTCTTTGCGCTGGCGGAGACGGCGTTGTTTTCGTTAAGCCAGTGGCAGGTGGCGCAGCTCACGGCGCGGCATCCGCATCGGGGCAGGATCGTGGCGCAACTGCTGGCGCGGCCGCAGGATTTGCTGGCCACGCTGGCGCTGGGCAACACGTTCGCCAACGCGGCGATGCTGGCGGTGGCGTTGCGCATGGTCTTCAACGCGCACTGGGCGCTGGCGCTGACGATGATTGTGCTGGCGGCGCTGGTGTTGCTCGGCTGTGAAGTCTTTCCCAAAACGCTGGCCGTGCGGCGGCCCGAACGCTGGGCGGTGCGGGTGATCTGGCTGATGTTCGTCTTTGAAAAAATTTCCAAGCCGCTTTACCGCGTGGCGCAATGGCTGAACGCAGCCATTTTGAAAAAAGCAGCGCAGCAGTCCACGGCGTCGGCCAAACTCACCGAGGCGGAATATCAGGAACTGCTGGACATGGCATTCCAACAGGGCACGCTGGCGGAGACGGAAAAGGAAATCATCCTGCAGATCATCAGCCTGGATCAGCGCGTGGCGCGCGACGTGATGCGCCCGCGTTCCAGCATGGCCTGCATCAGCGACGAGGCGAGTGTGGAGGAGATGATCGCCGCCGCGAAAAAATACCAGCACCGCCGCCTGCCGATCTACGACGAAACGCCGGACACCATCGTCGGCATCCTGAACACCCGCGCGCTGCTGCTTGACCCGAAGATTGATCTGGCGGATGCGATTGAGTTTCCGTCGTTCGTGCCGGAGACGATGAATCTGCTGCAATTGTTCCAGAGCCTGCAAAAGCAGCAGCGCGGGCTGGCCATTGTGCTTGATGAATTCGGCGGCACGGCGGGGCTGGTGACGATGGAGGACATTTTGGGCAAGCTCATTGGCAAAATCCATGCCGCGGCGCAGCCGGAAGGTTTTGTCATGGAAAAAATTTCGCCCGACCGCTGGCGGGTGAGCGGGACGATGCGGCTGGACGATTTCCGCCGGGAATTTCCAGCGCTGGGCGACGTGCCGGAAGTCGAAACGATGGGCGGATTGCTCACGCATCTGCGCGGCGTCGTGCCCGAAGCCGGCGAATCGGCGGCGTTTCGCGGCTTGAAACTCACGGCGCACGCGGTGGATGAACGCCGGGTGCGGGAGTTGATGGTGCAACGGGCGAAATGACTAATGACCCAATCCGAATGACTGGAGAATTTCCAACGACTAATTCAGAAAAGAATTTGTGCCCGTTCTTTTTGCCGTTCAAGCTTTGTCATTCTTTGGTCATTAGGGCTTCGTCATCCGTCATTGATTCAGGAAGTTATAAATGAACAACGACATTTTAACCTGGATTTTGCTGGCGCTGTGTTTGTGCGCCTCGTTTCTGCTGTCGGGCATGGAGTCGGGCGTGTTCGCGTTGAGCCGGCTGCACGTGCGGCGGCTGGCGCGGGCGGGCAAGCCCCCGGCGAAACTGCTGCACGGCTTCCTCGAAAGGCCCGAGAATTTTCTGTGGACGATTCTCGTCGGCAACACGCTCGCCAATTTTTTGATTCTGGGCTGGACGCTGCTCAAGCTGCACGAATGGTTTTTGGGCCATAACGTCTGGATTGCCACCGCCTTTGCCGCCGCCGTTTTTTTGTTTTACGCGCTGTTTGATTTGCTGCCGAAAATGTTTTTCCGGGCGCATCCGAACCAGTTGTGCCTGGCGGCGGCGCCGGTGTTCCGCCTTGTGCGTATCGTGTTAAGCCCCCTCGTGGCAATGGTTGAAGGCATTTCCCAAATGGCGCTGCGCCTGACGGGCGGGCGGGCGTTCACGGGCCGTTTGTTCGGCAGCCGCGAGGAAATGCGTTCGGTCATGCAGGAATCCGCGCAATCGCTCACCAGCGACGAGCGCGCCATGATCAACCGCGTGCTCGATTTGCAGAATTTCACGGTCCACCAAATCGCCACGCCGCTCGCGCAGACGGTGACGGTCGAGTTGCAAACGCCGCTCGGCGACGCGTTCCGGCTGGGGCGCGAACGCCGGTTGTGGCGCCTGCCGGTCCGGGAAACGCGCGACGGCCACCCGCGCATTGCCGGGCTGCTCGCGCTCGGCCCGCTGTTGTTCCGCGATGATTTGGATTTGCAGAAACCCGCCGCCGCGCACCTGACGCCCGCGCTTTTTGTGGATGAAAACATGCGATTGGAAATCGCGCTGCGCCTGATGCAGCGCGCCGGTCACCGGCTGGCGATTGTGCTGGCGCGCAACGGCGAGGAAACCGCGGTCGTGAGTCTGGAGGACATTTTGAAGGTGATGTTTGGCGAAATGAAATTATGAAATGAACTGGGACGCCGCCATTTTGATCGCGCTGAAAATCCTGGCAGTGTTTGTGCTGGTGCTGCTGAACGGATTTTTTGTCGCCGCCGAGTTCGCGTTGGTCCGTGTCCGCGAAACGCAGCTCGACATGCTGGTTGCGAAGGGCTGGCGGCGGGCGCAGATGGCGCGGCACATCGTCCGCCATCTGAACTCGTATTTGAGCGCGACGCAGCTCGGCATCACGATGGCCAGCCTCGGCCTCGGTTATCTGGGCGAACCGGTCTTCGCGTCGCTGCTGGCGCCGGCGCTTCATTTGGTTGGGGTAGATTCCGCGACGGTGGCAACCACCGTTTCCGTCATCGTCGGTTTCAGTGTGTTGACATTTTTGAGCGTCGTCGCGGGCGAACTCGCGCCGAAATGGTTGACGATTCAAAAGCCATTGCCGGTGGCGCTCGCCACGGCCATCCCGTTGCGCTGGTTTTACCTGGCATTTTATCCGTTCAACCGGCTGCTGAACCTCTCGGCGCGCTGGCTCCTGAAACAAATCGGCATCGAACCGGATGCCGTCGCCGACCGCGCGCAATCCGAGGAGGAACTGCGCCTCGTGCTCGCGGCGGTTCCGCAGGGCGGGGCGGCCGCCGGCCGTAACCTGATTTTAAACGCGCTCGATTTGCGCCATCGCGTCGCGCGCGAAGTCATGCGCCCGCGCCAGGAAATTGTCGCATTCAACACCGGCGCGACGATGGCCGATTGTCTGGCGCTCGCGGAAAAGACGCGCTACTCGCGTTTCCCGATTTGCGAGGACGATGATTTGGACAAAACGCGCGGCGTCATTCACATCAAGGACCTTTATGCGCTGCGCGACCGGGCAAGGACGGCCGCGGATTTGCTGCCGGTCGCGCGCAAACTCATTTATGCGCCCGCCACGGCGCGATTGGAAAAATTGCTGCGGCTGTTTCTCGAACGCCGTCTGCATTTTGCCGTCATTGTGGACGAATACGGCGGCACGCTCGGCGTCGTCACGCTCGAAAACGTGCTGGAGGCGCTTGTCGGCCAGATTCAGGACGAATTTGATCAGGAGGCGACGCAATTTGTCCGGCAGGGCGAACATGCCTGGGAAGTCGCCGGCACGCTGCCCCTCCACGAACTGGAACGAATTATCGGCGAAGTGCATCATGACGAAAGCGTCGCGACCGCGAGCGGCTGGGTCACGCAGAAGCTCGGCGGATTTCCAAAGGCCGGCGATTCATTGGCGGTGAGAAATTATCAATTGCGCGTCGAGGAAATGGACGGTCCTCGCGTGGCGCGGCTAAAAATCATCAAGCGCGCCGAGCCGCAGGGATCTGACAAATAATTTTCACCACCGCGCGCCGCGAAACGCGAAAGCGGCGACCACGACGCCAATGATTCCGTCCAGCAAGACGGCAGGCCACAATCCCAGCGTGGCGGACCCGATGGCAAAAAGCAAAACCGCGCCGAGCCAGACGCCGAGCGGGTGAAAATCCGGCGGACGCCTATGGACCGGGTGTTTGCTGATGAGGATGGGCGTGACAAACGCCAGAATCAGCAGTGTCACGACCGCCCAGCCAAAAAAGTTCACCAGCGGCACGCCCTGCCAGGTCAGCGGGAATTTTGTCGGCTCCCAAATCCAGTAATGTTTCACACGCGAGGCAAACGGGTCGAGCGCCAGCTCAAACAGCGCCGTCAATGCCGTCGTGACGCCGATGAGCCAGAAACCGTAGGCGTGCAGCTTGCGCCACGGTCGCAGGATGAGCCGGGCGACGCCGCGCGAATTCAAAATCGCCACGACCCAAACCGGTGGCAGCGCCCACGGCACGACTTTGAGAAGTTTGGGTCCGGTGTTGTCGCCGATGGTGAACTGGCCGAATGGGATTCCCGTTTTCGAGTCGAGCCAGATCACCGCGCTGCTGGCAAGCACGATGGCGAGCGCCGCGAGGAGGATGTTTTGCAGCGGCAGATGACGCGCCAGCGCGGCGACAGTGCTCACGGTCACCAGCAGCAGCAGCACCGCTTCCGGCCAGCCGGGTTTGCCGGGCAGGCTCATCGGCCACCAGAGTCCCACCAGCACCAGCGCATAGGCGGCGAGAAACAGGATGTTGAACATGCGCCGTTCCCATCTCGCCATTTGTTTTGTGACGAGGTTGTCCGTTTTCTTCTTTAATGGCATGGGTGAAGGCTGATTGCGGACATACTACGGATTTCCCGCCATCTGCGCAGCAAATTAAATTGCCTTGTTTCCCCCGCGCAAACCTGCTTTGCTCGTGCGGTCAAAGAATTCCATTCATGACGCTGGACGAAGCCATCAGCCATATCAAGCTGTGCGCGAAAGAGATGGACGCGCGCTACGGCAACACCGTCTTTGACGAATGGGCCGTTCTCTCGCTCGCCGAAAACAAGGCGCGCGTGCTGTCCTACTTCGGCCCGCGCAACGACGATTTCCTGAAAAATTTCGTGAAGGACCTCGGCGCCTTGCGCGCGGAGCTGCTCACGGAAAACTACGGCGCGGGCGATTTTGAATTTGCGCGGCACGGCACCGGCACCGGCTTTGAATCATTCATGGTCGTGGGGCACGGGCTTTATCTGATTTGCAATAACACGCGCGAGTCCATGGACACGATTGCCCGGAACCCGCGCTGGCTGGGGGCGCAGGTGCCGTTCGCGGAATTAGGCGAGAAGATCCGCGCCAATCCGCTGGAGGTTTCCGGCGACGACACGAAATTCTTCAGGAAGAAGTGAGCCGTGTTCGTTGGTTGAATTGGATGTGACCGGATTAGCGGATGGTTGGATTCATGGATTAGTGAATGAAGTGAAGACGCGGCGTTTTCCCGCCAATCCATTTATCCAGTAATCCATCAACCCAGCAAACCCCGCCACAGGAAATAGCCGTAGGCCAGCACCAGCGCCACGCCCGCGAGCCACGGCAGCCGTCCCAGCAACGCTACGAAGATGAAATGCACCAGCGTCGCGCCCAGCAGGATGAACATGGCCGCGTGGAAAAACGGCGGCATCACCATTGTGTGATACAGCGCATAAACGCCGAGGCACAGCGGGATCGAAACATGGCAGTCGCCGACTTGCGAGGCATACACCGTCTCCGGCTGGCCGCGCCAACTGTAGTAAAATGCCAGTATCGCGTTGGGCAGCACCATCAGCCAGCCGCTGATCCAGCCGAGATGGTCTTTGATGAAGCCGGCGTGGACGCTGCCAGTGACCCACGCAACCAGCCAGTCAATGCTGATGAAGGTGGCATAAGCCCCGATGGCGAGCAACGCCAGGTCAAACGGCAGCGTCCAGCTCAACGACTTTCCCTGGCGCACGTTTGACTTGAGCACTTCAAAGACGTGAAAGCATTGCCAGAATAAAAACAGTCCGATGAGGACAAGCCCGTCGTCATGGGTCAACCGGTCTTTGCGTCCCATTGCCCAGACTGCGCCGGTGAAAAACAGCACCGCCGTGAGCGTCAGCAACAGCGCGAGCCGGTTCAATTGTCGCGTCTTGCCGACGGCGACGGTTTTTTTCTTCACCGGATTTTTCCCGCCGGACTTGCCCTTCGACAGTAGCGTTTTGATCAACCAGAAGACCCCCGGCAAGCCGAGCACCAGCGTCATGTTCGTGATGTTGTTGACCAGCGAGTTTGTCATCACGTCCGCGCCGGAGCCGCCGTTGCGGCCGAGGATGAAGGCGAAGATGAGATTGCCCATGCCCGTGCAATACGGCATCACCAGCGTGCCGAGCACTGTGCCTTCAAAACCCTTGGCGCTCAAAACCTCCAGCCGCCAGAGCATCAGGAATGACGCCGCGACGAACAGCGCCAGAAACAGCCACGGCGCGTAAGGCCCTTTGGCTTCAAACCAATGGATGAACGGATTTGCCACGCGCGGAGTTTAAGACAAAACAGTTCCCAGGCGAATATTTTTGACCATGCGGAACTCCGATGGCAACAGTCCAACATTTGACGGACTGCGTTTATTTCCCGGTGGGATCGAGCTGCTGCAGGACGCGGCAAAGCGATGCCAGCCGCGGCGCGGACACGCCGGCGGATTGCGCCTGGCGCAGCGGTTCGAGAAACATGCCCTCCAATTCCAGCGGCTGGCCGCGTTCGAAATCAATGAGTGTGGATGCCTTGTAAGCACCCATGTTCCGGGTGCGCTCGATCTGCTCGTCGGCGCGTGCTTCGGGAATGGCCAGGCCAAGCGCGTTGGCAGCAGCAATTACTTCCAGCATCAGCTCGAGGACAAGCTTCGCCCAACGCGGGTCGTTGAGAAGCAAATCGGTGGTCAGGACTGGACCGGCAGATTCAACAAGCCGCATTCGGCGCTCCGCATTCACCAGTCTCGCGTATCCGGCGGTGCCAGCGACGCCGAGGCCGTTGAAAGGGATGTTCCAGACGAGCTTTTCCCAGTCGGTGCGGGCGAGATTGTCGGTGACCTCACAGTTGACGCCGGCGCGGCGGAAGAGCGCGGCGAGTTCGTGGGTGCGCGGCTGCGGCGGCCGCTGGAATTCGCCCAGCAGAATCTTTCCATACGCCGTGTGCTCGATAACGCCCGGTGCAAGGCGGTTGATGCAGACAAAGCAGCGGCCGCCGAGGATTTGTTCCGCGGGAAACAGGCGGGCCAGTTGCTCCTCGTTGCCGAGGCCGTTCTGGAGCGAGACGACCGCCGTGCGCGGGCCGACGAGCGGCAGGAGCAGCTTCGGGGATTGGTCGTTGGCGGTGGTTTTCAGCCCGATCAGCGCCAGATCGCACACGCCGATTTCCTCCGGCGCGCGGGCGCAGCGGGGCTGAACGTGAAAATCGCCATCCACGCTGCGGATGGACACGCCGTTCCGCCGCACGACGTCGTAATCGGAGCGGAGCAGGAAATGCACGTCCTCCCCGATGCGGCACAGTTTTGCGCCGTAGAAGCTGCCCAGAGCGCCGCAGCCGACGATGGCGATTTTCATTTGTGAATTACGATTTCAAATTGACGATTAGCGCGAAGGCGACGGCCAGAATTTGGCATCACCGCTGGCTTTTGCAACGGGAATGTGCGGCGATGGCACACGCGGGGAAATTGCAGCGTTTGACAAACTCTGACTCGCCTCTAAGCTAACGTGACTTATGGAATACAGATTTTTGGGAGGTTCGGGATTTAGAGTTCCGGTGTTGACGCTCGGGACCGGCACGTTTGGCGGCAAGGGCGAATTGTTCTCCGCCTGGGGCAATAGCGGCGCGCCCGAAGCCAAAAGGCTGGTGGACGTTTGCCTCGAGGCCGGGCTGACCATGTTCGACAGTGCGGACATTTATTCCGATGGCATGGCCGAGGAAATTCTCGGCAAAGCCATCGTCGGTCGCCGCGACAAGGTTCTCGTTTCCACCAAAGCGACATTTCGCCTCGGCGACGGGCCGAATGACGTCGGCTCGTCGCGGTTCCATTTGATTCACGCCGTTGAAGCCGCCTTGAAACGCCTCGGCACCGATTACATTGACCTGTTTCAATTGCACGGCTTCGACGCCATGACGCCGGTGGAGGAAACCTTGAGCACGCTCGACACGCTTGTGCGCGCGGGAAAAATCCGCTACGTCGGTTGCTCCAATTTTTCCGGCTGGCACCTGATGAAATCGCTGGCCGTCGCCGACCGCTACGGCTGGCCGCGCTACGTCGCGCATCAGGCGTATTATTCGCTCATCGGCCGGCATTACGAATGGGAGTTGATGCCGCTCGGCCTCGACCAAAAAGTCGGCGCGGTGGTGTGGAGTCCGCTCGGCTGGGCGCGGCTCACGGGCAAAGTCCGGCGCAGCCAACCGTTGCCGGCGGTCACGCGGCTGCAATCCAAGTTGAACAACGACATCGGCCCGCAGGCGGCGGATGACTATCTTTACGCCGTGATTGATGTCGTTGATGAAATCGCCAAGGAAACCGGCAAAACCGTCGCGCAAATCGCCCTCAACTGGCTGTTGCAGCGTCCGACGGTTGCCACGCTCGTCATCGGCGCGCGCAACGAGGAGCAACTGCGCGACAATCTGGGCGCGGTCGGCTGGAACCTGACGGCGGAACAAATGAAGCGACTGAACGCCGTCAGCGCCATCCCGCCGATTTATCCTTACTGGCATCAAAAGGGCTTTCCCGAGCGCAATCCGTTTCCGACGGCGTGATTAGATTGCACACGAAGGCTGGGAGGTGGGGCCGGCGGGTTTGCCAGTCACGGCCAACCGGCGGAATGTCAATCGGGTTTTCATGCCGGAAATTGCCGGTCAAAATCTTTGTGGCTGCCAATCCAGACCCAAATCCAAACATCGCCTTCAAAACGTTGCGCCACGGCGCGGTAATCCCGCGTCACCCGCATCGACCAGAAACGCGGGTCGGAACGCAGTCGTTCCAGTTGCAACGACGGGTGCGCGGGATTTTCCATGAACTTTCGATGCGCCGCGCGGGCGGCTTCCTTGATGCCGGGTGGAAGCGCACGGTATGCCTGCCAGAACTTTCCCGTGCCGAGCGATTTCACTTGGACTGGTCGAAGTCCGCGTCGTGCATTTCGGAAAAGGCGGCGGGATTGGTTTTCAACTTCGCGGCAATTTCATCACCCAAGGTTGTGAGCGCGGGGCGCGGTTGCGTGTCGCGAATGATGCGCTCCCATTTGGCGTCGCCGTTTAATTCCGGCAGGATGGAAGGCAAATTGTCAGCCAGGCGTTCGCGCTCGGTGGGAGGCAACGCTTTGATGGCAGCTTCAATTTCGGCAACCGTGCTCATTTTGCTGGTAATCTAGTCCGGCGTTGGCGTGCGGTAAAATGATTTTTAGTGATTAACGCTGACACGCGTAGCGGCTTTCGGCAGAAAGCCGCCATCTGAAAGAACGAAGGAGAAGAATGCGGCGCTCTCCCGAGACGCCGCTACGACCGGCGCGCGGGGACGGACGCGAAGGCACCTTGTCGCGCCTACTCGTCACGCCGAAGTCGGACGAAGGCGGAAACGCAGCACCACGGAAAGGGGCGGGCGCGAGTCGCGAACGATGGGTTTATGACATGCCGGGTCCCTGGTTTTATGCGCCTCGTCAACTTTGCAGGGTTGAGCAATGACCGCGCAGCCGGTAAATCAGGAATGCCGGCTTAATGGTGCGCAGGTTCGGAATCTCGTTGACAACCAACACCGCCGAGATACAAGTTGATCATTCTCACATGAAAGGGACGGAAAATGTTCCTTCAACGCCTTGTCGCGAACAGGCGCAGCCGGAAATTTATATTCTCGTAGGCTGGCGAACGGGCGCGATTCCCTGCGGTTTCACCCTGATTGAACTGTTGGTGGTCATCGCAATCATCGCGATTTTGGCGGCACTGTTGCTACCGACGTTGAGCAAAGCCAAGTTTCAAGCCCAGCGGATTAAATGCGCCAGTAACCTGCATCAAATCGGCATCGCGTTGCAATTGGATGTGAGCAAGAATGAATATTATCCCGTTTTTGGAAATGCTTGGCGGCTTCCCATTCCGCCGGACAGGCGGACCCCATTTTGGGATTACAAGATATTGGACTACGTCGGCAACAACAAAGGTGTCTTCCTCTGCCCCGCGGTTGGCGGCACCAACAATGACGTCGCGATCAACTGGACGTTCTCGGCGCCTGCTACCTATTGGGGTGATACTAATGGTCTATGGCCGAACCGGAGTTACGGCTACAATTCAGCAGGCGTGGGTCTCAACGAGAAGCTTAACTTTCCCGGAGGCCCCGCCTGGTGGTATAGCGGTCTTGGATTGAGCGGCACAATTGGCGCGATATTTGCGCCGTTATTTTCGCCGTCGGCAATACTATCGGTCGCCTATTTGCCAGAAAACAGAGTTGTAAACCCCGGCGATATGATTGCGGTGATTGAGTATGCACCGACGACTGTTTACTACGGCGATGCTGAGCCCGACGCGCTTTATGCGCTGACCTTCACCGGCACACGCCACAACGGCCAGGTCAACGGCGTCTTCTGCGACGGGCACGTTGAGTTTGCCAGTTCAAACGTTTGGAAGGCCGCTCGCGAAAGGTGGAATTACGACCACCAGCCGCATCCCGGAGCGGGGCGCTACCTCCCTTACTGAGGCTGGCGGTCGGAAACTGTCCTCATCTTGCTGGCAATTTAGTCCGGCGCAGATGCGCGGCAAAATGATTTTTCAGGCAAACGATTGCAGCGCCTTCTCAATCTTCGCCGTGACGCGATCTTTGCCCAGCACTTCGAGCAGATGGTAGAGGCTGGGGCCGGCGGGTTTGCCATCACGGCCAGCCGGTATTTATGCCGCCGCTTTTGCCCGGCGCAAACCGGGTGCTTCAGGGCAGCTCCTGAATCAATCCTTCGACGCTCAAATGGTAGTCTAGCTCCGCCATTCGATGCCGTAGCCCGCGCTGATGGGATGGCAGTTCTTCCGTTCCGCCTCGGTCGCGTGCAGCAGCGTGGGATAATACGCCAGCGGCACGGACAGCACGCGGCCATCCATCAACTCGACGGTCAAGGTCTCCGCCGTCGTCTCGATGCGTTTGACTTTAAGGTCTGAAAAACTCATTACATTCCCTTGGCCATCTCGCGCTCGGATTGTTGGACGGCGGATTCAAATTCCGGCGTGAATTCCAAGTTGTCCTCGATTAAATCGTCAAGCCAGTTGCGAATTTCACGAAGTTCCGCCGGCGACAGCGTTTCCAATTCAGTTGTGATTTGAGCGACCTTGTTCATTGCTATAAGAATGCTGCCGCAGCGACACGATTGCAACCAACGCGCCCGCTTTCACGCCGCAGCAACTGCAAGCGGGCGGACATGCAAGATTTCCTGTGCGGACAGCGATTCGATTTGAGACTCACGCAGGGTGATGACTGCGACGGTTTCACCCACAGCGTTGAACACCTCAAGACTGTAGCCGAGCTCCTGCCCCGGCCGGCCTTGATGATATTCAACGATGGTCGCGACATCGCCCCGGCGGAGACCGTCTTCCGGCACGTCGGTATTCAACGCCACCCGGCTGAACATTTCAAATTTCATCTTTGTCAGGATACAGAGTCACGAACTTCGTCCGGCCGGTCGCTTCTTCGATCATCCAAACGCTCACGATCCGAAGCTGCCTTCCATTCGGCCCTTTCAATGTGCCACGAATCCGATATTTGTCACCGTATTCCGTCGCCCGAATGAACTCCGCTTCGCGGTCCAGCAGGCCGGACAAATCTTCCAGCGATTTGTCGGCGTGCGCAAGCGTGTATCCGGCCTGCGAAAGAAATTTCGATTTGTCGTCCTCGTCGCGCAACTTCAACAGGTATTGCGTTACTTTGATGCGGGCAACTTCCCTGTCAGCGGGCAGTTTCATTCGGATAGATACTTCAAATCAGCCAATGGCTACAAGCCCTTTCTCAATCCTCGCCATGACGCGTT
>PLZL01000194.1 GCA_003152145.1 Limisphaerales bacterium | reverse complement strand
CGAGAACATGGCCGACGCCGCGAAGTTTGTGCGCAGCGGCAAAGCGCAGTTGGGCCTTGGCCTCGACGGGGACGCCGACCGATTTGGCATCGTGGACAAGGACGGCACATGGCTCACGCCGAATCAAGTCCTCGCGCTCGCGCTGTATCATTTGAAAAAGAACCGCGGTTGGACCGGCGCGGTCGTTCGCACCGTGCCGACGAGCCATCAGGTGGATGCGGTCGCGGAAATGCTGAACGTGAAGGTTCATGAAACACCCGTCGGCTTCAAATACATCGGCGCGCTCATGGAAAGCGAGCCAATCATCGTCGGCGGCGAGGAATCCGGCGGCTTGAGCGTCAAAGGCCACGTGCCGGAAAAGGACGGCATCCTCGCCTGCCTCTTGATGGCCGAACTGGTTGCCACCGAAAAGAAATCGCTGGGTCAAATCCTCAAGGAACTTTCAAAAAAGATCGGCGATTTTTACACCGACCGCATCAACGTCAGCTTCGCGCCGGAGAAAATGGACGCGCTGCTCGCCAAACTCGGCGGCGGCTTGACGGACATCGGCCCGTTCCCGGTGGAAAAATTCATTACGACGGACGGATTCAAATTTCTCCTGCCGGACCGCGAATGGGTCGCCTTCCGTGCCAGCGGCACCGAACCGCTCATCCGCTGCTACATTGAGGCGAAGTCCAAGGCTGGTCTAAAAAAACTTCAAACCGCCTGTCGTCAATTGCTGGCGACATAGGTTGCCAATTGAAATTGGTTTTATTCCACCCTTAACCATGTCCTGCCAAACAGAATGCACAGCCAGCCGGGCCAACCGGCGACGTTGCAATTGCGAGTCGTGCGCCACGACCTGAAATCGGCAGAACAACCCGGACAAACGATTTCGGGGCAAAGTTTGCGGGCGTGATTTTGTGAAGCTGGGGTGGACGCGATGACGTTCGTCCGGCCTCAGAAGGTCCAGAGGCGGTTCAAGCACGAAAACTTTTCCTTGAATACAAGCGCCGTGCGCGGAGGCTTGATAAATCTCAGCGTGCCGGGATTTTCAATCCAATACGCCAAGGTCGTCGCTGTTGACGTATATTGACTGTTTGATTCGATAATGCGGTTGCACAGACGCAATGCCCGGTGATGCTTGCCTTTCCGAAACAACTGGGCGGCTTCTTCGATTTGTCTGGCTTCGTATTTCGGATCCCATGGGGAATCATCAGGAAAGTCCATGCAACCGAGCAACATATCCGTCATCATTCCAATGACCTTGTCAAACCACAACAATATGAGAAATGTGGTCGCCATCATGGCTATCACGGAACCATCAACCGTCAAGAAACCCATGNNTTTGCGATTCCTGCTGGCTCATGGGCCAGGCCAGAAGGGCGGCGATGAGGAAGCTCTCTGGCACCGTATAAATCCAGTGTGTATTCATTTGATTAAAACGAGCGCTGCTCGTCAGTTGCGCGTTTGACTCCAGCGGAGAAGAACAGCTTCAATACCGTCAAGAGGGGAACGGATGATTTCGCCGGACAATCTCGCCTATGGTTATTCATGTTTAACTACCAGCGCGTCATCATTCTCGCGCTCAAAGCACAAACAGCACGCCTAGTTTGGGTGGAGAATGTATTTTTATTCGGTTTTTTAAATAAGCAGGCTGTTTGCCAAGTTGAAGGCGTGTGTTCGGGCTGTTCTTTAAGATGTTGATGGACAACTAATTGAAATCTAAAACTCTTTGTGAAAGCCTGTTGGTCGCAAGTTTTAAATGTGATTTAGTGTAAGGTATTCCGACGCCATGATCACCATTTTGGTGAAATTCAAACCCGGGCGCTCGTCTTAATTTATTATAAATAAAACACTTATGAAAATAAATGCTGCGCAAATCATTAAGTGTAAAGAGAGCCGACACTAGAGCCGCTCCTGTAACCGCATAAATGAAGTCTCGCGCAACACGGAGGAATTTCACTGTTGAACGGGGAACAGAGCGCCTGCTGGGTCAAGCGCCGAACCACTCATTTGCTGTTACTTCGAAACGAAGTCCAAGGCGAAACCGAAGAAGCTCGACGCCGCGTGACGGCAATTGCTGGCAGCGTGAAATTCTTCACGAGATGCCGATTAAAATTCCGGCCAGAAAGACGAGCGCGCCGCCGAGGGCGACTTGCAACACGGCGGACACCAGCGGTGTGTCCATGAAACGGTGGCGTATCCACGAGATGATGCCGAGTTCCACCATCACCACGCAGACGGCGATGCCGGTGGCGGTTTTCACGTTCGGGATCAAATAAGGAAGTGTGTGGCCGAGGCCGCCGAGCGCGGTCATGGCGCCGCAGACGAAGCCGCGCGCCCACGGATGGCCGCGTCCGGTGAGACTGCCGTCGTCGGAAAGGGCCTCGGCAAATCCCATGCTGATGCCCGCGCCGACGCTGGCGGCAAGTCCGATGAGGAAGGTGGCCAGACTGTTGTGCGTGGCGAAGGCGGCGCAAAACAATGGCGCGAGCGTGGAAACGGAACCGTCCATCAGACCGGCGAGTCCGGGTTGGATGACTTGCAGGAGGAACAACCGTTTCTGCTGGGCAGATTCCGACTCATTGAGTTTGGTCAGGGTGATTTCCTCGGCGGTATGCGCGTGTTTGCGTTCTTCCTCGGCGAGGTCGCCGAGCAATTGGCGGATGCCGGTGTCAGTGGTTCGGCGGGCGGCAGCTTCGTAGAAGCGGCGGGTTTCCACTTCCATGCTTTCGGCGGTCTTTTGCACCGTCTTCAGGCCGAGCGGCCAGATGAGCCAGACAGGTTTGCGGTCCACGAAGCCGCGCACGTCCTGTCGCCGGATGAGCGGGACGTGGTTGCCAAAGCGGGCCCTGTAAAGTTCGAGGAGGCGATGGCGGTGGCCGTCTTCTTCGCGGCGCATGGTGCGGAATTTGACGGCCTGTTCGGGATAATTTTCCTGCAGGCCGTCAGCAAAATCCTCGTAGATGCGGGCGCGAGGACTTCCTGTTCGGTGAGGCTGTCGAAGGTTTTCATAAATCAGATGGTAGGGCTGCGCTGTTGCACAGCCAATTTCAAGATTCCGGCGGCGCGGCAGCGCCGCCCTGCCTTTGCATTCATAAAAAGGGAGAAAATAATCGCGCGATGGCGTCGAGCAATTTGACGGGCAATGAACGTTTGTCCACTGCGGCCAGGGTCACTTCGTGCGCGCCGCGAAGTTTTCTCCCGATGACTTTTTCCATTTCGAGCGAGAAATCGCGTCCATAGCACTCGACGTTCAATTCAAAGTTCAGCCGCAAACTTCTGGCGTCCCAGTTGGCCGAGCCGAATGAGACCCAATGGCCGTCCACAATCATCAACTTGGAATGATCGAAGGGCGGCGGCGTGAGCCAGACGTGGCAGCCGCGTTCGAGCACCTGCCACCACATCGCGCGCGACGCCCAATG
>PLZL01000417.1:404-2945 GCA_003152145.1 Limisphaerales bacterium | reverse complement strand
CTTGAAGCCATCCGCGCCTTTTCCGTGAGCCACGAATTCGACGACGATGTTTGTATCGTCGGAATGGAATTTGCCGGCAAACCGGCGTCGAAATCTTAAACCGGGCTGTGCGGACAGTTGATTGTCGCCAGGCAACGCTGGGATGCGCAATTCCTGCACCCACTGCGCAAAATTCCGCGCGGAAGAATTTTGTATTGATGTTGACGAAACCGCGCCGGTCGCGCGAACGTCTCTTGTGTTGCCGCAACCATGACAAGCCGTTTCAAACAACCGATCTGGATGCTCCCGCTGGTCATCGCGGGATTGGTGGCGCTGTTTGGCTGGTGGGGGAACCACGAACTGCGCCAGACCATCGAGCAACAGCTCCAGGCCCAGTTGACCTCGACGCTCAACGCGAACGTGACCGCGCTGGAAATCTGGACCACCAACCAGACCCGGCTCGCCACCGCGCTGGCCAGCGAANNCGAAAAGTTGATGCGCTATCTCCGCCCGCGTCTCAACCAGTTGGGCTACGAAACCGCGCAATTGGTGAACACCAATTTCACCATCATCGCCAATTCGATGCGTCTCCGGCCCGGCCCGGCGTTGCAGGTTTCCGAGGCGCATACCAACAAGTTCGCCGAGCTTTTTTCCTCCGGCGGGCCGGTCATCATCACGCCGTTCAAACCGGAACTGCTCATCCAGCGGCGCGCTCCCGCATTTTTCTTCGGCGGCCGGGGAACCAATGCCGCCGGCCGGACCAACCGCTTTTTCCCGGCCAACGCTTCGCGCGGACGCCGCGGCAATGCTTCCTTGATGCAGGTGGCCGCGCCGCTGGCCACAGATGGTGTCGTCCACGGCGCGCTGGCCTTGATCATCAATCCGGACCAGGAGTTCACGAGAATCCTCTCGGTGGCGCGCTCGGGCGAATCAGGCGAAACTTACGCGTTTGATCAAACGGGCCTGCTGATTTCCCGCAGCCGTTTCGATGACCAGCTCAAGCGGCTCGGCCTGCTCGACACGACCAACACCAGTTCCGCGCTGAACCTCCGCCTGCGCGACCCCGGCGGCGATTTGACGAAAGGTTACAAAACGGAAAACACCAATTCGGTGGCGGAATCGCTGACTCGTTTCGTCACAGCCGCCATTGATGGTGATGACGGCGTGGACGTGGTTCCCTCGCGCGATTATCGCGGCGTGCCGGTCATCGGCGCGTGGCGCTGGCTGCCACAGCTCGGCATTGGTGTGGTGACGCAGGTTGATGCCACCGAGGCTTACCGGTCGTTGCGCGTGCTCCAGTTCATCTTCATTGCGCTCTTTCTGCTCCTGGTTCTTTGCGCGGTCGTCCTGTTTGTTTTTTCCTACGCCAACCTCGCCTGGCGCCGGCGGCTGGGCGAAGCCGAGTTGAAGTTGAAACAGCTCGGCCAATATACGCTTGGGGAAAAAATCGGCGAAGGCGGCATGGGCGTCGTCTATCGCGCGCACCATGCGCTGATGCGGCGCGACACCGCCGTGAAACTTCTCCTGCCCGACCGCGCGGATGCCGCCGCCATCCAGCGTTTCGAGCGCGAAGTCCGCCTCACCTGCCAGCTTACCCATCCGAACACGATCCAAGTCTACGACTACGGCCGCACGCCCGACGGGATTTTTTATTATGCGATGGAACTGCTGGCCGGATTGAACCTTCATGACTTGATTTCCCGCTTTGGCCCGCAGCCGGAAAACCGCGTCATCCAGATTCTCACGCAAGTTTGCGAATCGCTCGCCGAAGCCCATGCGCTGGGGCTGGTGCATCGCGACATCAAGCCTTCAAACATTTTCCTCTGCGACCGTGGCGGCGTGCTCGACTGGGTCAAAGTGCTGGATTTCGGGCTGGTGCGCGAGTTTCGCAGCCAATCTGCCGCCCGCAACGAAGAGCAAGAATTTGCCGGCACACCTTCATTCATGCCGCCCGAAGCGATTAAAAATTCCGCCGCCAACGACCCGCGCAGCGACCTCTATGCCGTCGGCGCCATCGGCTATTTTTTGCTGACCGGCAAATGCGTTTTTGAAGATGAAGACGTTTTGAAGCTGCAAGAGGGGCAACAGGCCGCCGCGCCGGTGCCGCCCAGCCAGCGCACAACAAATAAAATCAGCGACGAACTCGAACAGGCCATCCTGCGCTGCCTAGAACGCGATCCGGAGCGGCGCCCGCAATCCGCCCTCGAATTGCGCGACCTTTTCCTCGCCAGCCCGCACGCGGCCGACTACACGCCGGAAGCCCGCGCCGCCTGGTGGGCCGAATTTCATGCGCAAAAACTACCTTCTGTGGAGGTCAGGACCGGAACGCCGAGTCCAGTTCCCACGGTGAAGATAGATTTTGCCGGCCGGACGGGATGAGGCAAGGGGTCCTCCAAATGATTGGCGGAAGCAAGCCGTCACGTCAAAATTCTGACCCTCAATTCTCCACAAACTTCATCACGCGCGATTTCTCGGAACGTTTGCGCGCGGTTTCATTGAGGATCTTCTTCCGCAGCCGGAGATTTTTCGGCGTCGCTTCGACGTATTCGTCCACGTCAATGT
>PLZL01000417.1:0-349 GCA_003152145.1 Limisphaerales bacterium | reverse complement strand
CGCCGCAGTCCGGGCCGTATTCGTGAAAGAGATGGCTCATCACGCCCATGCCCTTGGTCGTGTTGACGAGATCGGTTTCAAAACCAATCAACCCGCGCATCGGCACGAGCGCCTCGACGGAGACCTGGTTGCCGACATGGTTCATGTTCGTGATCTGCGCCTTGCGGCCGGAAAGATTTTCCATGATCGTGCCGAGGCAGTCATTAGGAATTTCGACAAACAACTTTTCAATCGGCTCCAGCGCGTTGCCGCTGGCGTCTTTTTTCCAAAGCACTTCGGGGCGGGAGACGAGCACTTCGTGGCCCTCGCGGCGCATCTGTTCGACGAGAATGGCAATCTGCATTTCGCC
>PLZL01000056.1 GCA_003152145.1 Limisphaerales bacterium | reverse complement strand
CTCCTTTTGTTCCCGCCCCGACACTTAAAACGCGTGCAGTGTGGGCAGCGAAAAATCGGTCATTTTTCGAAAATGTTGTTGTTCTGTGGTCACACAGCGTGGGCGGTCCCCGGCACGACCGTTCTCGTCTCCAACCAGAAACACTGAAGAACCGCATCCAGATGTTGAGCCGTTAAATTCTCCGAATTGGCACTTGAAAAACACGCGATCGTAACAAATCCAATTTAAGTTTGGATCAATTGTTTCGTTCGGATTTTGCAGCAGAACAACCAATTCGCTGCACCGACAAAAAACCAATTAAAAATATGAAGTTAATGACAAAAGCCAAGACCAAGAAAACCCCGGCCAGCACCCAAGCCGCTGTCGGCCCGAGCCGCCCAACAACCGCTGTAGAAGCAACCTCCACCCCAATGAGCGGTATGGGCCGTCAAATCACCACCGAATGCATTGCGTCCCGTGCCTACACCCTCTGGGAACAGGCTGGCCGCCCTCAAGGCCGTGATCTCGATCTTTGGTTGCAGGCCGAGTCCCAGCTCAAACAGAGTTCCCAGGCGTTTTCAGCCTGAAGCCAAGATGGAGTCTTGACTTTATGAACGCCCAGACGACTTTGAAATCAGTGAAGCAAGGCGATCCTGTGCCGCTTTGGATGAAGGCGAGAGAGCGGACGATTGGCTTCCGGCGTGATGAACTCGAACGAACACATTGGAAGAAAGTATGCCGGTCAATGAAAATATGCCGGTCAACCAACGCCGCTCTGGTCGCGCCATCCGATTCTGTGGAGAGACGAAGCCTGGCTGCCGGAATGGAGCGGCAAGCTGGGCGGAGTGAAGCGGCGTGCCGTTCGGTCTCGCGGGGTGTCTTGGAGCAAGCCAGTCTTTCGGTGGACTGCGTCAAGCCAGTTGGCTGAAAATCTGGCGCGGGGGCGGGTGCAATTTCAGGACGACGGAACGGGCACACCAGCGGAGTCGGGAACAGGTTTCGCAGCCAAAATTTTCGGGATTCGTCAGTTGGGAAATTGGCTTATGGAACCTGCGCTGATAAGTTGCGCAGCCTGCCCCGTTCCCCAATCGTCCTGATAGAAGTAAAAATAACGCGAGGGGCCGGTGTAAACACCATACATTTGCCGCGCATCAATCCATGAAACAGAACCATCGGCAAAGACTTCATTGCCGCCAGCGGGAAGGTTGCCTTTTTTATGCGCCGGCAGGCTGGCCCAACCGCTGTTTGCAGGCTGTGAGGGATCGCCCCACGTATAGGCCGGCGGCGTGGCAAGATTGATGACCACATCTGCCGCCAGCATCCATGCCGCTTTGGAAGTGGATAATTTAATCGGGCTTGCGGATGGCACGGTCTGTGTGGCGCCGCCATTATTCATAGGCCAATTGGCAACCCCGCCGTAATACTGGTAACCCATGGCCCATGTTCCTCCGTTTGCATTGGTGAAGGCAGGCAACGTGGGCCGGTTGGGACAGGTCCAAATCGTAGGCGAAGTTGAGATTGTAGTTGCGCTAACAGAACTTCTGTTAAATCCCAATTGCTTTGATTGCGCCAGCATGGTTGCGTCCATCTGAATCGGATTTTGGATGCCCCATCCGGTATTCATAGCTGCCGACTCAACTGTGTCGTTATAGTCGTTCGCATACATCAAGCTATTAACGCCTATCTGTTTTAAATTGCTGATGCACACGGAGCGCCTCCCTTTTTCCTTCGCGGCAGCCAGCGCAGGCAGGAGCAAGGCCGCCAGAATGGCGATGATGGCGATGACAACCAACAGTTCGATGAGCGTGAAACCGCTCTGTCCCGGAATTTTATTGTTCATCAAATTTGACTCTAACTTGCCTGGTCTTTATCCACATGATTCGCGGAGATGCTCAAGCGAGATGTTTCAATCTATCACAAGTGCAAGGCCGCCTCCATCCCCTAAATACGGGGTGCTATCAAATGCGCACGGTGCTGATGTGCGCCAGCGCTTTTGCGACGAGAGCGGCGTTGGGGTCGCAGCGCGTTTGGTGAAGAATGCAACGCCGCTTTGGTCACGACTTCGTCTGCGCATCGAAAGCAAGCCTGCGGTGTTCAACAAAAATGGCATCGGGATAAGGATGCTAAAAACAAGTTCGATTGCGGTTGCGACAGGCAATCAGTGAACGGAGATTGTAATAATTAATGCAACCTGCCTGTTGCGTCGTTCACGCCGCAAAGTGAAACGAAAGACAAACAACACATGAAAACAAACAAAACCTCACGNNCAGCAAAACGCCTGCATCAACAACCTCCACCAGATTGACGGCGCCATCAATGAATGGGCGCTGGAAACCGGCCAGTCAAGCGGGGCCTCCATTGCCAGTCCTCAAACTGTCTCGGCTTACATCAAGCTGAACTCCAACAACAGTGTTCCGGGCTGCCCGGCGAATGGCACTTATACCACGACCACCGTGGGCGCCAACCCGCAAGTGAGCTGCTCGTTGAGCACGCTGAACACGCCTCACAGGCTGCCGTAACGGAGCGGTAAGCTGGGCGGAGTGCAGCGGCGTGCCTTTCGGTCGCGCGGAGTGTCCTGGGGCAAGCCAGTCTTTCGGCTTACGGCGTCAAGCCAGTTGGCTGAAAGTCTGGCGCGGGGGCGGGTGCAATTTCACCGCGACGGAACGAGCATATGGTTGTTTTCTCGTTCCATTCAATCTGTTATCCATGGCATCAGAACTGGCTGGCCTCACGGCTGCCAGAGCGCGCGCCAGAATTGTTGTTGGACACCAGGCGACGTTGCGTTGGTAATATTGACCGTGGCCGCGGAGAGCACATTCGTGGCGCACGGGATCCACGCAGCCAGGTTAGTGGAGCACTGGAGCACATACCGGACGCCGGATTGGCCTTGGAGTTGGAAAATAAATTGCCCGGGCGGGGACTGGTTGGGCAGGACCAGGAGGCCGGGCCGCGGGGGCGAAAACGCAAGCACGGTGGCGGAGTAAGGCGGGAAGGCGAGGGTGAAGGCGGTTCCCACGCCCGAGAGGTTGGTCTGGGCGAAGTCGAGCGAGCCCACGCCGGTCTGGGCGGCGGTGTCTTGGGGAATGCCATAGGAATAGGCGGTGGCCGTGGAGTCGGGGACAAACCCGCTGATCGAAATCTGGGCTGGCTGGGTAATCGCCGGGTCCTTGTTGATGACCAGCAGCGTGACCGCGCCGCTAAGGCGCCGCATCGCATAGGCTGCGAGGAGCTTGTCGTCGCTGACCGTGCTGACCACGGTGTCGCCGGGGCGCGCGAAGTTCTGCAGGAGCCGGGCGACGTAGTAGGTTGGGTAGGCGTTGGTGAGATCGCGCACCATGCCGTAATCACCATAAAGCCGCCAGCCGTAGAGGGATGAACTGTTGTTAACGCCGTTGGTGACCTGCACGTCGCGCAGGTCAAACCAGAACAAACCGTTGAACTCCGTTTTCATGAGCTGGGCGAGGCTGTCGGCCAGATATAGGCCGTTAACCAGGCTGGTGGTCTGCTTGCCGGTGCCGCCCGTGTTGTTCTCGGTGCAAACGAGTTCGACGCTGGCGCCGGCGGACCCGAGGTAGTCGGTGAGCTGCTGCCGCAGGTTTCCGGCGTCGGTGGCCCAACCCTCGGAGCATTGGAGCAGGAGGGCATCGTTCTCCCAGCCCGGGTTCTCGGTGTAGCGGTGGTGGATGGCGAAATCCGGGGTGACGCCAAGGCTTTTCAAGGTGCTTAGGAGCACGGGCGTCCAGCCGTTGTGGGTCTGGCCGGTGCGCGGGTTAAGCGTGGGATGGGTGGTGTAGTTGGCGTAACTGTCCTCGCCCGGGGTCACCACCACGCCGATCTTGATCGAAGGATCTACCGCTTTCATGAGCGAAATGTAGTCGCGCGCCCGCAACGCGTACGTGTATGGGTCGTGAGGCACGGTATTGGAATCTGTCTCCCAGGATACGCCATAGACTTCGTTGCCGATTTCCCAGGAATGGAAGTTAAGCGGCGCAGCGCGCGAAATGCGCAGGAAATTCCGGCCATCATCGGTGCCCAGGGGTGTCGCAGCGCGGAGCGAGGCCCAATAGCCCACCGTGTTCCAGTTGGTCCCCCGCGTATCGCTGCCCAGCGTCCGGGTGTTCGTCGTGGAGCCGTTGGCCCAAGCCACCCAGGCGGCGGCCTCGTTGGTCGAGCCTGTGCCGTAATTGGCGGTGATCATCGCCTGCGCGGCCAGGTTGGTCGCCACATGGGCAAAGTTGGCGCACGAGGACCACCACTGCCAGGTGTAGCTCAGGGACTTGCCCGTGACCCAATTGTATTCATCGGCATCCGAGCCGCCGGGAAAACGTAATGCCTGACAGCCGATGTTCTGGAGCAACGTGAGGGTCTGCGTAGTGTCCAGGAAAGAATCCCAGAGGCCGTGTTGAGGCCGAACCAGCGCGCGTCGGCCGTGCGAAGGCTCTGGCCGGCGTTGACTGTCAAGTGCGCCAACGCCGGAGGCGGGAGGGCGACCAGTTCAATGTCATCCAGGTAAAACACGGGCTGGGCCGCGCCGATTGCGTCTTGGACGACAATGCCGGTGAAATTGTTGGTGTTACCGACGCCCAGGGAGGACAGAGGGATCATGACCTGCTGCCACGTATTGGTTCCCAACGTGGGCAGCGGATAACCCGGACGTTGCCACGCGATTTGATTGGTGATATCGAGCATCCCGAAGACCTGGAGCTGCTGCCCCCCGCTGGCGCCTCCATTGATCCAAAAGCTAATGCTTGAGAAGAGGCTGCTGTCCATGTCGTCGCGGTAGATCTGGATCCCCTGCCAGGGACCCGTGATGGTGACGCTGATCGAGCTCGTGCCGGAATGGACCGTTGACGAGTTGGAAAAGTCCAGGGTGGCCCAGCCCCAGTTCTGAAAGCCGCTGACGAGTTGGTCCGTGTAGATGGGAACGTTTACCTGTGCCCGGAGCGTTTGAGCGGCGGCCACAAAAACACAGAAAAAGGCCATGCGGGCCCGCACTGCTTTAAGTCTCAAGTTCATTTCTTTCCTTTCTTATTTTTGCGGGAGCTTGCTCCCGCTTTTCGGGCACGGAGAGTGGCGGGGCGAGAAAGCAAGGCACCGGCAAGCCGGGCGCGCCGTGCTGGCGCGGTGCGGGCCGTCGCGACCGGGTGATGGCCGATGACTCCGTGGGGCTCATCATCTTCGGTGCAAACGCCGCGCGTCGGTTTGGTCCAAGGCAAAATTTCACAGCGTGAGCGCGAGAATGAAGCCCTGGTGGAATCGTCGCTACACGTTTATTGGCGAATGCTCCTCCTGAATTGCCACACGCCGGTGACGCGGTCATCGTAGTTGGAAGAAAGGGTCTGCTGGCGCAGGCTCGCGGGGTGCTCGCGATTTACGACTGAACTGCGTGCTAACAGCCGGTTTCCGTGATCGTCTGTTTCCGATAAAAAGAGCCGGTTCAACCGGCGGCTTCGGCCATTACGCCCGGAAATGGAATGATGTTCTCACCCGATAATTGGTCGGAAGATTCGCAGGTTCGCATATGCGCAATCGCCTGTTCCAACTGCCTGTGGTGCGCCAGCCACTTTGCGACGAGAGCGGCGATGGGTTCGGAGCGTGTTTGGCGGAGAATTCAACACCGTTTTGGT
>PLZL01000031.1 GCA_003152145.1 Limisphaerales bacterium | reverse complement strand
GGTCAATGTGCTCCTTCAATTTGAATACGCGGCCATGATAAGCGCGGATGCCCTCGAAAACGCCGTCGCCGTAAAGCAGCCCGTGGTCAAACACGGACACCTTCGCGTCGCGCCCGCTGTAATATTTGCCGTCTATGAAAATTTTCATGAGTGCGCAAGGCTATTGAAAAAAACGCGTTGAAGCAAACTTGAATTTGCGTGACAGGGAACCGCGGATGATTATATTGGTGCGTTCTTTGCCGACCCTATGGTCTAGCGGTTAGGACACCACCCTTTCACGGTGGTAGCCCGGGTTCGATTCCCGGTAGGGTCGCCACTTCAAAATCACTTCGTTGGACTTGCGCCAGCGCCCGCTTCAGTCAAAACTGGCGCAACGATGGATTGGCTCGATAAAATCTCACGGTTCTGGCCGCATCTGGCGGCGGGCTTTGATTTTCTCGCGGCCCTGCTCGCCTCGATTCACGCCCTTTTGAACAAGCGCGATTCCCGCGCCGCCACGCTCTGGCTCGGCCTCATCTGGTTTTTGCCGCTGTTCGGTCCGCTCCTTTACCTCGCGCTCGGCGTCAACCGCATCCGCCGCCGCGCCTTGTTGCTCGCCGTCCATAAAACCTTCAGCCGTCCCATTCCGGAAAATCTCGGCGAACCGCAACACGAAGGCGCCGAACACCTCAAAATGCTCGCGCGCACCGTCGGTCGCGTTGTCGCCCAACCCCTCACCGCCGGCAACAAAATCAAACCGCTCGTCAATGGCGACGCCGCTTTCCCCGCCATGCTCGCCGCCATCGAATCGGCCCAAAAATCCGTTTCGCTTTCGACTTACATCTTCGACAACGACGCCAGCGGCAGACAATTTGTCGCCGCCCTCGCCCGCGTCGTGGAACGCGGTGTCGCCGTCCGCGTCTTGATTGACGCCGCCGGCACCCGATATTCTTGGCCACCCATTACCTACCGGTTGCGGCACGCAAAAATTCCGTTCGCCAAATTCCTGCCCTCCTCTTTGCTCACGCCCTGGCGCGTCGCCACCATCAATCTCCGCGACCACCGCAAATCGTTGACCGTGGATGGAACCATCGCCTTCACCGGCGGCATGAACANNGCATGAACATCCGCCACGGCAACGTTCTCGCCGACAAACCAAAGAGTCCCGTGCAGGATTTGCAGTTTCAAATCACCGGCCCGGTCGTCGCCCAATTGCAGGAAGCCTTTGCCAACGATTGGACTTTCACCACCGGCGAGGTGCTGGACGGCGGCTTGTGGTTCCCCAAACTCAAGGCCGCCGGCAATGTCATCGCCCGCGTCGTCACGGACGGTCCGGACGGCGATTTTGAAAAGTGGCGCTGGACGCTCCTCGCGGCCTTGGGCGAGGCGCAAACCTCCATTCAAATCCTGACGCCCTATTTTTTGCCAGACAACGCGCTCATCACCGCCCTCAACCTCGCGTCACTGCGCGGCGTCCGCGTGGACATCATTCTCCCTGCCAAAAGCAATCTCCCCTTTGTCCATTGGGCGTCGCGCGCGCTGTGGTGGCAGGTGCTGGAACGCGGCTGCCGCATCTGGCTCACGCCGCCGCCGTTTGATCACTCCAAACTGATGATTGTGGACGGACACTGGGTTTTGTCCGGCTCGGCCAACTGGGACGCGCGCAGTTTGCGGCTGAATTTTGAGTTGAACGTGGAGTGTTACGGACGCGAGTTCGCGCACGAGATGGCGGCGGTCCTCGGGAAAAAACTCCACCGCGCGCGCGAGGTGACCCTGGCGGAGGTGGACGGACGAGCTCTGCCGGCAAAATTGCGCGACGCCGCCGCGCGATTGTTCTCGCCGTTTTTATGAAAACGTTTGATTCGGAGGGGCGAGTTCCACGAGCCCCACACTTCAAATCGGTCAGGGCGTCGCAGAGCTCCGCCCTCCGAAACCATCGAAATTACAGAACCTGACATGAAAACCTTCGACAGCCTTACCGAACAGGAAATCCTCGCGCTAGCCATCTCGCTCGAGGAGGAGGACGCGCGCGTCTATGAAGATTTCGCCGACGGCCTGCAGGNNCCGGCAGGACGTGCGCGGGTTTGTGGATCGTCGTCCGGTCTGGCTCGTGCGTCCGCTCGGCTTGAAAACCGTTCAAAAAACCGCCGAAAGCATGGAATTGGAAACGGAACGATTTTACGAAGTCGCCGGGCGGCGTGCGACTGATACAGGCATCCGGCAGTTGCTTGGCGACCTTGCGGAAGAGGAGCGCAACCACGCCCACATCGCCGAGGAAATCACGCTGACCAAACTCAGCGAAACAGAATCAGCGCAGCAAAAGCGGCTGTTCCTGTTGCAGGTGGTGCAACCGGGTTTGGCCGGCTTGATGGACGGCTCGATCTCGACGCTGGCGCCGCTGTTCGCCGCCGCGTTCGCCACGCACAACAGTTGGGAAACATTTCTCGTCGGCCTCGCCGCCAGCACCGGCGCGGGCATCAGCATGGGGTTTGCGGAGGCACTGTCCGACGACGGCAGTCTCACCGGCCGCGGCCATCCGTGGGCGCGCGGTTTTGTGTGCGGGTTGATGACCACGCTGGGCGGCATCGGCCACACCCTGCCCTTTTTGATTCCGAATTTGAAAACCGCCGTCGCCGTCGCCGTGGGCGTGGTGCTGGTGGAACTTGGCATCATCTCGTGGATACGCCACCGGTTCATGGACACGCCGTGGGCGTCGGCGCTGTTCCAGGTGGCGCTGGGCGGCGCGCTGGTTTTCCTGGCCGGAATTTTGATCGGCAATTCGTGAAAACAAAGAATTCCAACCACGGATGGACACGGATGGACACGGATATCGGAGGGGCGAGCTCTGCGAGACCCAAACTTTAACCACGAAACCTCGCGAAAGGTAGGACGCCCAGTCCTCTGCGCGCCGCCGAAGCATTCAAAGTTGGAGTTCACGCTTCAGCGTGTTTCCCCTTGCAAACAAGCTAAAGCTTGAACTCCAACGCCGGTGAAACCGTGTGTAATTTTAAAACCGAACTCCGAAGTTGAATTTCTGCGTTGGCGGAGTGCGGCCGTCCCGGCCGCAGCCAAGCGGGGTGGGCGGGGCGGTTGGGGAATGTTCCGTGACTCGAATGAAGCCAGTTGCTGCGCCCGAGGACGGGCGCACTCCGACATGGCCTTGTCCGCCCCGCCACCTCCGATAACTTCGGAGTTCGGGTTAAAACTATCCAGAAGCATTCCTACGCTGTTCCTTCTCCCGGGGGAGAAGGTCAGGTTGAGGGCGGGCCTAAAAAACTCGCGACTCACGCTTTCAACAACTCGCGGCAGGCGGTTTGAAGTTTCTTCAAGCCAGCCGTTGATTTCGCCTCGATGTAGCAGCGAATCAACGGCTCGGTGCCGCTGGCGCGGAAGGCAACCCATTCGCGGTTCGGCAGCAAAAATTTGTAGCCGTCGGTGGTGATGAACTTTTCCACCTTGAATGGCCCGATATTTTTCAAGCCGCTGCCGAGCTTCGCCAGCAACGCATCCTTTTTCTCCGGCGCAAAGCTGACGTTGATGCGATCGGTGTAAAATTCGCCGATTTGTCTGGCGAGTTCCTTTAAAATTTGTCCCAACGATT
>PLZL01000409.1 GCA_003152145.1 Limisphaerales bacterium | reverse complement strand
GTTGCAAAGAGGCTTGAAAAATGTGCCCCGGCGCGTCAATGCACGACGGTTTCGCGGAATTGTTTCGGCGACATTCCCATTGCCTGTTTGAAGGCCACACAGAAGCTGTTGGCGTTTCGATAACCGCACAAACTGGCGAGCATCGCCAGCTTGTAATCGGCTTCCGCCAGCAGCCGTTTGGCCCGCTCAATCCGCACACGCTGGAGCTCCTGTCCCGGTGTGCGCCCCACGTTGTCCAGAAACGCCTTGTGCAGGCCGCGCCGCGACATCAAGGCTGCGTCCACAAGGTTTTTGACGTTAATCGGCTCGTGGGCGTGTTCCCAGATGAAACGGAGGCTGTTGGCCACACCCTTGTGGCTGATGGCGAGCAGGTCGCTGCTCTTGCGGGTGACGATGCCGGTGGCGGGAATGCGAATCGGTTTACGGGGCGCCTTTTTGCCGTTCATCAGGTCTTCGAGCAATGCCGCCCCGGTGTAACCCAGAGTTTCCAGATTGGTGTCTATGCTCGAAACCGGCGTGCGCATCGTGTTCGGGGACAGGAGATAATTTTCCGCTCCGACAATCGCCACTTCTTCCGGCACGTTCAAGCCGGCGCTTTCGCACGTTTCCAGCACGTCCAGCGCCTGCTCGTCGTTGGCCGCGAAAACAGCGAGCGGCTTGGGCGCCGGTTTCAATTGGGACAGCAGCCACTTGCGTTTGTGCTTCCACTGTTCCCGGTCCGTGCGGTAGGCCGGCGACTGGTGCCACCGCAGCCAGAGGCAACCGCGCCCGGATCGTTTCAACGCTTCGAGAAAACCTTGTCCGCGTTCCTCATACGACCAGTTGTCCGTGTCACTGTAAAACATGAAGTGGTGAAAACCCCGCGCGAGAAAATGCTCGGCGACCAATTGCGCGGCATGGGCGTGATCTTCCAGCACGCGGTGAAAGCGCAACTGCGGGCGGCGGAAGCTGAAATCCACGGTGGGCTTTTTGGCGTGCGCCACAAATTCCGCCAGATCGTCGCCCGCGCCGAGCCACGCCAGGATCCCGTCGCCTTCCCACCCCCAAGGAATGACTTTCTCCCTCGCCAGATTGGCGGAGAGATGCCAGTTGTGTTCCTGGGCGAATTTTTCAATGCCGCGATGCAACCGGTAATCATACCAGCCGAGGGCAACCAGGACCCGCTTTTGGCTTCTGCGCGGCATGAGATGAAGTTGAATCAGGCGCGCGGTTTTTTCAACCATTTTTGAACGACGGATCATCTTGCCAAGTTTGGATAAAGCCGGGCACTGATCACCGTGAGCGCTGCCAAGGCAAGAAACAGCAACGGCGTGGATCCCAATTTTGCCGCAGAGCTTCCTGATATTGCAGCTTCAGTGAATAAAGCCTCGAATTGCGTTCCTTTTTACATTGCATCGCAGCATTTCAACGGGCAGAATCCCAAGCTCGATGTCGGGGCGTAGCGTAGCCTGGTAGCGCGCTTGTTTCGGGTACAAGAGGTCGTGAGTTCGAATCTCACCGCCCCGACCATTTTTTATTTTCAATTGCTGATTGGCGATTTCGATTTGAAAACTCATCCGGACAATCAGGAAAATCTGATTGTCCAATTGCATTCCATCGTCGAGCCGCTCGACTTGGCGGAACTTTTTCAAAAGCCGCAACCTCTGGAAGTTGAACTCGGTTGCGGCGACGCCTCGTTCCTCGTTGAACACGCCCGCCGGAACCCGGAAAAGAATTTCATCGGGGTCGAACGCCTCCTCGGTCGCATCAAAAAACTGGACCGCAAAGGCCGCAGCGCCGGGCTGGCCAATTTGCGCGGTGTGCGCATCGAGTCGTCGTATTTTTTGCAATACCTCCTGCCGCCGCGTTCCGCCGTGGCGTTGCACATTTATTTCCCCGACCCGTGGCCGAAGAAAAAACACCGCAAACACCGGCTCATCGGCGAAATTTTTCCCACGCTCGCCCGCGCCGCGCTTGCCTCCGGCGGCGTGGTTTATTTGCGGACGGATGACGCGGATTATTTCAGCCAAATGATCGAAGTTTTCGCCGCGAGCGGGGAATTTCAAAAAGTCGAAACGCCGGTGAAACTGGCGGAATTGTCCACGGATTTCGAGCGGGAGTTTCGTGCGCACGGCGTTCAAACTTTGCGTGCCGCCTACCAATTGGCGTGAGCTGGAGGTTCAAACGTCAATCACCGGCTTGTCGTCATCATCGTTGGAATTTTTTGGCGGCGGCGGACGGCGCCGCTGGACGGTGACACGCGCGCCGCCGGTCATGACGTTCAGCGCGATGGACACGATGCTGATGATGAGCGCGCCAAGAAAGGCGAAGCCGAAGCTGTCTACCTGAAAGTGTGACGTTTTGAAAAAAGGTGGCCCCATCAACCACCCGACACCATAAAGCATCAGGGCGTTAATGACGAGCGTGAACAGGCCGAGCGTGAAAATCAGCAGCGGCAGCGCCAGCAACATCAGAATCGGCCGGACGAAGGCGTTGAGGATGCCCAGCAGCAGGGACGCCACGATCAAATCGGTCGGCGTTTTGTAGGCAATGTGACCCTGAAGAATGATGGCTGCCACCAACACGGCAAACGTGTTGATGACCCAGCTTTGCAGAAAGCGGAGGAGTCGTCTGGTTCCGGGCTGCATATTCGTGCGACCAAAATCGGCGTCTCAAAATGCGCCAGCCCGTCGGCAAAGACAAGGAACGTTTTTTGGTGGATTCCTGCCCGTAACCGTTGCAATCTGTCCGCGTCATATGAAAATTCTTCTGATTTTGCTGGGGGCATTGTCTGTTGCGGCGGTTTCGGTGTCCGCCGAAAGTGTCATTGCGCCCGGCGCCAAACTTCAAAAACTTGCGGGTGATTTTCTTTTCACCGAAGGCCCGACGTGCGACAAGGCGGGCAACGTGTTTTTCGTTGACCAGCCGAACAATCGCATCATGGAATGGAGCGCGGACGGAAAACTTTCAACGTTCATGCAACCGTCCGGCTACGCGAACGGAATGTGTTTTGACGCGAAGGGGAATCTCATCGCCTGCGCGGATGAACACAATCAACTTTGGTCTATCGCTCCCGACAAGACCGTGACGGTGCTCGTCACGAATTATCAGGGCAAATATCTCAACGGCCCGAACGACGTCTGGGTTGCGCCCAACGGCGCGATGTATATCACCGATCCGTTTTACAAGCGCAAATGGTGGGACCACACGACAATGGCGCTTCCCAACCAGGAGGTTTTTTGCCTTTCGCCCGACCTTAAGAATTTGACGCGCGTCACGGACGACTTGAAAAAGCCGAACGGCATCACTGGAACGCCCGACGGGAAAACGCTTTTTGTCGCCGACATCCAGGCGGATCAGACCTGGCGTTACAAAATTCTGCCCGACGGCACGCTCACGAACAAAACGCTGTTTTGCGCGAAAGGCTCGGACGGCATGACGATTGACGCGGAAGGCAATCTTTACCTTTGCGCCACCGGCAGAACCAACGGCGTTTCAGTTTTTGATCCGGCGGGAAAATTGATTGACCACATTGACGTGCCGGAACAATGGTCGGCCAACGTCTGCTTCGGCGGCAAGGACCGCAAAACGCTTTTCATCACCGCGAGCACGTCGCTTTATTCAATTCAAATGAACGTCAAGGGCGCGAATCCGGCGAAGTGAGATGATTTATTGTTGAACGTTTTGTTCTTCGGCGGGTTTCTGTTCGTCAGCCGGACGTTGCCAATTCAGCAAAAGCGAGCACCAATAAATCGGCGCAAGGAAAGAAAGTGTTGCCAGGGTAATCAGGAAATAGCCGATCAGAATCAGTGGCCGGTTCCGAAATCGGCCGCTGGTGCCGTTTCGGAAAACCTCGCCTTCGGAAAAAACCTGCACGTAGGGCATCAGGTTGTTGTAGGGGCCGACGGCGGAACCGCAATGGGCGCAAAACCACGCGGTGGGAGGTTGTTCGGTGAAACAATGGGAACAAACTTCCACGGCTTCCGGTCCTGATAATTTTTGTTCAGTTTCGGCGTCCCACGGATCCGGCGTCGTCGGCGCTTCACGGATCCAAACAATGAACCGCCAGAATACCGCGAGCACCAAGCCACCCGCTGCAAACCCGGCAATGATCATATTTGGATCGCTGACCGCAATCATAAGAAGCTGGTGCAATTTCTCACGCCGTTTCCGCCTGTCAAGATGCTAAAATGTTACGTCGCCTGTTGTCGCACCCGATCAATTCGCCGAGCGGAGAATGACATTCGTGGTGAAAAGCAGGATCATCACGACGCTGATGGAAAATTTGCCCACGATTCCCGCGAACAAACCCAGCGTTGCGCCCAGGCCGGCATTTGCCGCCAGTTTTAATTCCCGGCCGCGGATTAATTCCAGAAGTGTCGCGCCCACGAAGGGGCCGAGGATGATTCCCGGCATGCCAAAGAACAGTCCGACTATGCCGCCGAGCACCGCGCCCGTCACCCCGCGCCAGGTCGCGCCGAATTTATTCGCCCCAAACATCCCGGCCAGAAAATCAAACAGCACGGAAACCAGCGTGAGCACCATCAGGATGATCAACACTGGATTGCTGATGCCGGCCTGGCCGAAGTAGAGCCGGTGGCCGACAGCCGCCACCAATACCAGCGGCGTGCCGGGAAATCCCGGCACCAGGCTGCCAATCAATCCCGCCAGCATCACCAGCAAAGCAAGACTCAAACCGATGATTTCTCCCGTCGTCATGACGTGGAATTTAACACAGAAACTCTGAAACACAGAGCGGTCATTTGGCAATCCGGCGTGAACGTCAAAGGCGCGAATTCGGCGAAATAGTATTTGCGCGGGAGCCCGTTAGGACTGGCATATTTTTAGAAAACCGAAATTGAAAATTCCAAAGCTCCGTCAGGAGCGAAATATGTCGCCCCGCTGGTGGCCGTCTGCAAAGACCTTGATTCGGTTTGGATTTGGTTCTACAAAGAGGTAGCGCCGATGGCGCTAATCATGAAATGGTGCGAAACATGCGGAAAAGCTGCAGATGACGATGGAATCATTTGTTCTGATCCGCAGTGTCGCGGTCATCTTGGCACGAAACCAAAGGAGAAAGCCTCTGTTTCACAGGAAGAAGTTTCCGCAATTACTCGCCATGTCTGGAAAAAAAATTTGGGAAAAGCATTTGTTGCTAATTTTCGGCGAATTTAGCGTGCTTGCATTGATTGGATTTTTCGGCCTGTTTGATATTTACGAAAAAGCGAGTAATAAAGTTCAAAGCACGATTGTTACAACGATTACAAATGAATTTCAAACAGACAGAATACACGCGACCGTCTCGGATGTGGCCTCAAACGAGGCAAAGGGACTTTTAATTGCTCAAGTAATGCCCGAAGTTACTAATTTCGAAGGTCAGATCAGTTTAAGACTCGCAGAAATTAACAACACGGCAAACAATGTAATTTCCGGTCTCTATTCAAATATGACATTCGAAACTTTTTTCGGCTCTGATTCAAATCATGTGGTCGTGTTCCGCAAGGACGGCAATACAAGCCGCCTTTTCATTCGACTTAGTTACGTGCCGATTCCGGGAAGCATCCAAGCGAATTTTACAGGCGGCGATCTAGATATTCCTCAAAGTTACAAAGGGCAAATTTCTTCCACGAAAAATGTCTTTGCATGGAATATAAATGATTACAACGCAGCAGCCAGCTCATTTTGGGTGCAATACGTTAAGGATACCCGCGACACTAATATCATTCGACAAATAACAGCGAACGGTGACAATATTTTTGCAGACGGAATTCCTATCAAGTTTCAATAACTCGTTGAGCATTATTTCCTCGTCCGCTTCAATTTTTTATAACTCACCGGTTTCGTTTCTGTTTCTGCCTTCTCGCCGTTGAGCATGCGTTTTAATTCCTTGATTTGGTCGCGGAGCAGCGCGGCTTTCTCAAATTTCAAATCTTCCGCCGCTTTGAGCATTTCGCTTTCGAGTTCCTGAATCGTCGAGGTCAAATCAATGTCCCCGCCGCCTTCGCGCAAAACGGAATCGGCCTCTTTACGGGTTGATTCGTAAGTCGCCAGGCTTTCCTCGACGGCGCGGCTCACGCTCCGTGGCGTGATGTTGTGCTCACGGTTGTATTCCAACTGCCGCTGGCGGCGGTATTCGGTGACGGCGAGAAATTTTTTGATGCTGTCCGTCATCACGTCAGCATAGAGAATCACTTCGCCATTCAAATGACGCGCCGCGCGCCCGGCGGTCTGAATCAGGCTGGTTTCGCTGCGCAAAAACCCCTCCTTGTCTGCGTCCAAAATCGCGACGAGCGAAACCTCCGGCAAATCCAAACCTTCGCGCAAAAGATTTATGCCAACGAGCACGTCGAATTCGCCTTTGCGGAGCGAGCGTAGAATTTCCACGCGCTCAATCGCATCAATTTCACTGTGCAGATACTGGACGTTCACGCCGATGCCGCGCAGGTAATCGGTTAATTCTTCAGCCGTGCGCTTGGTCAGCGTCGTGACGAGTATGCGTTCCTTGGCGTCGGCGCGTTTGCGGCATTCCTCAATCAAATCATCAATCTGGCCCTTGAGCGGCTTGAGCGTGACCTTCGGATCAATCAGCCCGGTTGGCCGGACGACAAGCTCGACGACCCTGCCTTGCGACCAGCCGAGTTCCCGTTGCGCGGGTGTGGCGCTGGCGTAAATCGTCTGGTTTTGCATCGCTTGAAATTCCAGAAAGTTCAGCGGGCGATTGTCGAGCGCGCTCGGCAGGCGGAAGCCGTGCTCGACCAGAACCGTTTTGCGCGAGCGGTCGCCCTCAAACATGCCGCCGATTTGCGGGACGGTCGCGTGCGATTCGTCAATGACAAGAAGGTAATCGTCCGGAAAAAAATCAATGACAGTCGCCGGGCGCGAGCCGGGCGGGCGACCGGCGATGTGGCGTGAATAATTTTCAATGCCTGAGCAGACGCCCATTTCCTCCATCATTTCCAAATCGTATTCCGTCCGTTGCTTGATGCGCTGGGCTTCGAGCAGTTTGCCGCGCTTCTCGAATTCCACGATGCGTTCGCGCAATTCCTCGCGGATGGCGAGGATGGCGCGCTTCATCTTGTCGCCGGTCGTGACGAATTGCTTGGCGGGAAAAATCATGTTCGCCTGGAGCGACTCGATTTTGTTTCCGGTCAATGGCTCGAAGCGTGTGATGCGTTCAATTTCGTCGCCAAAAAATTCCACGCGCAAGCCATCCTCACGCCCGGCAGGGCGGACTTCAATGGTGTCGCCGCGC
>PLZL01000473.1 GCA_003152145.1 Limisphaerales bacterium | reverse complement strand
GCATTGATACGCCCATCGAGATTGACTACTACCAGCACGGCGGCATTTTACCCTACGTGCTGCGGCAGTTGATTGTTAAGGCGTAAAACTCAAGCCAACTTTTGAAAACTCTTTTTCGTGTTAAGCAGTCACGCTATGTTGCGACTTGCAGCCGCAGGAGTTAAGGCGACAATAGTATCAACTGCGTTAGTGCCAGGCGAAGCAATATGTTCATTGCGGATTTTATCCACATTAAGATAGGCAGCGACTTTGTAATCATTCAACTCGCGTTCATACAAATAAAAGCGCCCGCCGTCTGTCAGTAGTACTTTTCGGCACTCATTCAGTTTTTGTTTTTTCACATAGTCAATGGCTTGCTTAAGCACATCTTGCAGGCCGCGACCTCTTTTTTTTGCTTCGCATATCAAGACACACGTTTCTGGTGTGGTCGGCGTCTTCCAGAAAGCAGCAAGGTCAATTTTTTGCCACTCTACTGCGAGAAGTTGCTCTGACCAGCCAAGAGCAATTAAAAGTGGCAATACAATGTGTGCAACCAATTCATGCTCGGATGGCCGTTTGGATTCATTTCCAAACTGGTTATACCAAGCCAAGAGCCGACGCTGACGTTCGATTGCGGCAATAACCTTGTCCACGGCGTTGTTTGCTACGCCATGGCCGAAGAGTTGTTGGTCTACTTCGTCTAACGACAGTAGTTTGGGGAGTAGTTTTGGCTTTGGCTTTAGTTCGCGTTCCTTGATTGACGTAAACAACGGTCGTAGCTTTTCCAACACATTTTCAACTTTCACACGCGTAAAAGTCTGCTGCTGTTGCGCACACCAAAGTGGAGCTTTTGCTTGAATCTGTTTAAGGTCTTTTTCCAGATGTTCCTGCCAAATTACCCTGCGGAAGTGCTGAAGGTCCCATCCATAGATGTCATCGAAGGTTCCGTCCCAATCATAGTCTGAAGCAACTACGCCAATGGCCTCGACGCGGCGTCCTTTGCGCATCAGGACAATTTCTCCGGGCCGAACATCGTCATGAAAGCTGGCAATATTGCCGACGATTTTGCTCTTTGCGGAACCCGCCTTGACCGCATCCCGATAGGTATCGGCAGTGCATTTTCCGAAGTGGCCGGGACCAAGAAACATCACGTCATGCTTCAGAAAAATATCTGAATAGAATCGTCCCGGTTCCCCAGCGGCCATTTGCCAGACTTTTTCTCGGTTGATAAGAAATTTGGGTTGTGACTGAGTTTGTGAAAGCGCGGCTGATTCGCTAAAAGAGTTTTTTGCCATGAGCGAAGACTAGAAAATTCCCTGATCGCGGTCAATTGCCATTCGTCTCCAAAATCTTCCCAAGAATCAGCCGGATGTCCTCGTTGTGCTGCTGCGACGCCATGCCGAAGGCATGGATGATGTCGAGAATGAACGAAGCGTTGCGAGCATTGAAATCGTAATAAACCATTTCCTTGGATTTGGCCGGGCCGGGCTTGCGCAAATGGCCGCTCATGTCCAAAACCTGGTTCATCGGCAGGCAGACATAAACCATCGCCTGATAACCGACGGCGCGCTGCTTCTGTTTGAGTTGGATTTGGACTGAACCATGCGGCGTGGTCTTGGTGAACTGCGGCAGGCGTTCGATGGCGCTTTGAAATCCATTCGCCGCCGCATTGGTTAAAGTCTCGACCTGCACGGGCTGATTTTCTTCAAACTCCGATGGCTGGATTTTCTTCAACGCCTCTATTTCACGAACGATGTCGTTCGTCGAAAGAAAACCAAGCCGGACGCTCTCGAAAATGATTTTTGAAAGTTCGTGGCCGTATTTAATCTCGGCGTTGCGGATAAATCTAATTTCAGGAACGACACTGGGACTGTTCGTGTTCGGGATGTCGTAGCCAATCTGCCATTCGATGTAATTCTTCTCGCCGAGCGAAACCTTGGACGGAGCGACGGGCAGACCAAAACCGTCCGTCGTTTGCTCTTTAACGCGCACTTTGCCGGTCACATCAGTCAACGGCAGGCGGACGCGGATCGAATCGCCGTTTGTGAAAACGAGCACCTGCTTGTAATCCGCGTCGGCGCAATACGCGCGCAATACGAGTCCAACAAAGGCAAGAATCACGATGAATTTCTTCATGGCAGAATTTAACCACGGATGGACACGGATTAACACCGATAAAATATGGCTACTTGCTGGCCGCCCGGTTTGCATCGGTGCAGGGAATGAGTGTGATTTTGATTTGCGGCGCTGGTGCGTCGGCAATTACAGTCACTTTGGCGACTCCAAAGAATTCCGGATCCATGTTGTGGGAATACACTCTGGGTTCGGTGAAGGCCATGGCCACAAGATTGTAGTTGCCGGGCGGAATCCGCGCGGTTTGGAACTGGCCATCCGTGCCGCACGCAAGCAAGTCAATCGTGTCATTCGGTTGCTGATGCTTCCACCAGTCAGCCGTGGTGTTGGTGCCGTGATCCGAGAAAACGTAAATGTAAGCGCCGAATGCCTTCGCCTCAACGATGCCGGTTACCTGGCCGTGAACGGTCTGGCCGACCGGACAACAGATTTCCACCCGTTTCGTCTCCCCGGGCTTCAAATCCAGATTGGTCTCATTCAAAAAGCTATAGCGACTGCCTTTCCCGACGCTGGGCCATTTTCTCCGCGACAATTCATACGTGCCAGGAGACAAATTGGTCAAAGTGACTTCACCGCCGTTCTGTGCCACGGGATCAAGGCCAAAGGAGGTGTCTTTCCATGTTGGCGAATCAAGTTTGTCGGGACGAAAATTAAGGACAAATTCCGCCTTCGAAATGTCGTCAGGAATATCATAGCGCACTGTGAGCGTCGCCGGTTGAGGCAGTGTCACCGTGAGGTTCTGGCTTGAATCCGCCTCGGGAATCACTTGAAACAGGTATCCGTCCGCCGTGGCCACGACGATTTTCTGCCTGGTTCCATTGCCGCCGGGCAACGAAAAACGGCCGGAAGTATCGGTGGCGATGATTGTCTTATTTGGAGGAGATGAATTTTCGACGCCGTTTCGCAGATAGAAATTTGATTTGTCAGCCAGATACACACGGATGCCGGGCACAGGATGGCCTTGGTAGTCAAGCACAACGCCATGGAAATCACCTCCGTGTTTTAATCGGACTACCAGATTTGTGAGGCGCAGCGGCGCCACAACCGGATTGGGCGTCACCAATGTCGGCTGGTAGCCTTTGGCGAGCAGCCGCGCCCAGACTTTCCCTGGCCTGAGGCTTTCTCCCCAGAAGCCGCCTTGATTCTTTCCGGTAACTTCCATCCGGTCGGCGGGCAGCGATTCACCCCAAATCACTTCGCCCGGCTTGTCCGGATTGTCGGCGCCGAATTCCAGCCGGAATTCATTCAGCGGCAGGCCCGTCGCGTCATCCACCGCGCGACCGGTGACTCGAACCGAGACGTCTGGCAAGGGGATCGGCTCATTCGTTCTGGCAGCCGGAAAAATTTTGAAGTTCCCACCTGAGGCTGAAACAGAGGTGTCGGGCATGGCGGCTTTCAGCAGTTCTTCCTCGGCGTCTTTGACATTGCAAAAGGCCAACGTCAAGCCTCTCAGCTGTTTGAGTTCACGCAAGCCAAGATAGCCTTCCGGCAGTTCAAGGCCGGTGATCCAAAGTTCGCGTAGATCAGGGAGTGCTTTCAGTTGCAACAAACCATCCATTGTAAACAGTCGCCCATTCACCCTGCCCCTGCCGTTGCAGAAAAGATCCAGCCGGGTCAGGGACTTGATCTCGGCTAGCCTGCGGAGCGAGGCATCGCTCACACGCGCGGCGATGAGTTCCATGTGCTCCAGCTTGGGCAAGCTTCGAAGCTGGGCAACGCCTGCATCGGTAATTACTTCACTGGACAGGCTCAACCGGCGCAATTCCTTCAAGCCGGCGATGCGCTCCATACCGGTATCCGATATT
>PLZL01000171.1 GCA_003152145.1 Limisphaerales bacterium | reverse complement strand
CAACGCCCCCTCCAAATCGCCGCCGCTCCATATTAAGACGCCGTTGGAGTTGACCATGGCGACATTGGTCAGCGTCAGCGAACTGATGTTCAACGCCTGCATCCCGTTTGTGCCCCCCAAAATCAGGTTGTCCAAGGTCACGTTCGACGCGTTGGTTATGGTGTAAGTGCCGCTGTTCGTGATGATCACATCATCGCCCGACACGGGCACTTNNGTTCCAATCACCGCCGTTGGTGTTGGCCCAGGTGACGGTGGCCGCCCGGCATTGCATGGTTCCAGCCGCAAAGATGATTGTGGCCAAGAACCACACGGGATGAACGACCGCCTTCTCGAGCTTCGTTTGAATCATAAAAACCTCAATCTCCAAACTCAAGTGAACGACCTGTGTGAAGGGTTTCTACTTCCTTTTGTAAGACCAGTCNNGCTCCGGCGCGGGCGCATTCGGCGGCGGTCTGGTTGTTGATGCCGCCGTCCACCCCGATGCGATACGGAAGTTTCCGCTCGCGCCGCCACGCCTCGGCCTGCTGGATTTTCGGCAGGGATTCGTGGATGAATTCCTGTCCGCCGAAGCCGGGGTTCACGGTCATCACCAGCAGCATGTCAATCTGTTCGAGATGCGGCAGCGCGGCGGTGATGGCGGTGGGCGGATTGACGGCGAGTCCGACCTTTTTGCCGAGTTTCTTGATTTTCCAGATGAGCGACTCCACCGGTTCGCCCAGCTCGACATGAATGATGATCTGGTCGGCCCCGGCCCCGGCGAACGGTTCGAGCAAAATTTCCGGCCTGGAGCACATGAGATGAACGTCGAAGAAAAGTTTTTTTGCGTGCGGGCGGACCGCGGCGACGACAGCGGGGCCGAAGGAAATGTTCGGCACAAACTGGCCGTCCATGATGTCGAGGTGCAGCCAGTCGGCGCCGGCGCGTTCAGCGCGTCCGGCTTCCTGGCCAAAACGGGCGGGATTGGCGGCGAGCAGCGAGGGCGCGATAATCATGGGCGCGAGGATAGAGGATTGAGGAAATGTGACAAGTGACGAGTGGCAAGTGACGCAAAAAGCCGAAGCTTCCGTTTCTGTCCCCCCGTCACCCGCCTGCGCGGCCACAGCCATTTAGTCGCAAACAGCAGTCGGCACTAGGCGCGGCGAAGGCTTATCACTGGTCACTTCTTTGCGTCGAGGCAGCGGCGCACCGCCAGCGCGAGCGTCTGCGGATGATACGGTTTCTGCAAAAAGTTCAGGTCGGACTCGATCTTGAAATCCTTGCCCACGACATCGGCGCTGTAACCGCTGGTGAAAATGACCTTGAGTTCCGGCCGCTCCATCCACAAGGCCTCGGCCAGTTCACGTCCGTTCATTGCGCCCGGCATGATCAAATCGGTGAGCAGCATATGGATTTCGCTCTTGTGCGCACGCCAGACCTCGATGGCTTCGGCGCTGGCGCTGGCCGGTAGCACCTTGTAGCCCTGCTTTTCGAGCACGCGCGCGACGAGTTCGCGCACGGGTTTTTCATCCTCGACCAGCAGGATGGTTTCGGTGCCGCCGCGAATGATGATTTGCGTCGTGGGTTTTTCCGTTTGGGTCTGTTCCTCGCCGACATACGGGATGAAAATCTGGAACGAGGTGCCTTTGCCGACGGTGCTCCCGACTTCCACCCAGCCCTGATGCTGTTTGACGATGCCATAAACCGTCGCCAAGCCGAGCCCGGTGCCCTTGCCGACTTCCTTCGTCGTGAAAAACGGCTCGAAGATGCGCGACAGATTTTCCGGCGGAATGCCGGTGCCGGTGTCGGTGTTGCTGACGCAGACAAACCGCCCCGCGCGCGCCTCCGGATGCCGCCGCACGTGGTCTTCGTTCACGTCCACGATGGAAATGCGCACGGACAACCGGCCGCCGCGCGGCATGGCGTCGCGGGCGTTGACGGACAAGTTCAATAACACCTGCTCCATCATGCCGGCGTCGGCCTCGACGGTCGCGGGCGCTACGCTGTAATTTAGTTGCAGCGCCACGTCCTCGCCCAGAATCCGTCCGAGCATGTCGGTCATGTTGCTGACGATTTTATTCATGTCGAGTCGCTTGGGCTGGATGAGCTGGCGGCGGCTGAAGGTGAGCAACTGGCGCGTCAGGCCGGCGGCGCGCTCGGCGGCCTGCGCGATCTGTTGCGCGGAGCGCGCGCCCTGCTCGTCCAGGCCGGAGGCTGCCAGCAGCGAGGCGTGGCCGTGAATGACGGTGAGAATGTTGTTGAAATCGTGCGCCACGCCGCCGGCGAGCTGGCCGATGGCCTCCATTTTCTGCGACTGGCGCAACTGCTCCTCCAGCCGCTTTTGCGCGGTGATGTCCCGGAACAAACTCAACATCAGCAGCGGCCGGCCCCGGACTTCGATGAACGAGTCGGAAATTTCCATGTTCACCGCGCGGTCGTCGTGGAGTGTGTGTTGCTGCTGGCGTTTTCGCTGCGCGCCGCGCGTGGCGAAATGTTCACGCAGCCGCGCGCGAGCGCCCTCCCGGTCTTCGGATGCGGCATAAACCAGCGTGAACGGTTTGCCTTCCAGCGACTGCGCCTCCATGCCGACGAGTTTGCAGTAGGCATCGTTGACGGCGACAATGACGCCGTTCTCATCGGTCAACCTCATGCCGTCCACGGAGTTTTCCCAGACGGAGCGGAACAGCGTTTCAGAACTTTGCAGGGCCGTCTCCGCCGCGCGCCGCTCGGTGATGTCGCGGATGTGCAGCAGCAAGGCGGGTTTGCCGCCGTATTCAATGCGCCCGGCACGCACCTCGACGGGAGTGAACCGGCCATCGGCGGTCAGGCTTTCGCCCTCGGCCCAGGACAGTTTGCCCGCCGCCAGTTTTTGAAAATCACTCCGGGCTGCCTCGCGCCTCTCCGGCGGAATCAGATCGTTCAACGAATTCTTGCCGATCAACTGGTCGCGCGTCATGCCGTGCAGCACACACGCGGCGAAATTCACGTCCAGCACCGTGCCGTCCAAATCCTCGACGAAGATGGCGTCAGGCGAATTTTCAAACAAATCGTGGAAGCGCTGCTCGCTTTCGCGCAATTGTTCCCGGGATTGGAGGCGTTCGAGCGCGCCGCTGCACTGTTCGGCGAGCGTCTGGAGCATGACCAAATCGCTTTGCGAGTAGGAACCGGGCTGATGGTTTTGAATCAGCAGCAGGCCGATGACGCGCTCGCTTTTGCGAATGGGAACGAGCATGGTGGCGGCGGCATATTCGCCGGCTTCAGTGGCCGTCAGCAGTTCCGCGCCATTTTCGATCACGCGCCGGATGAGGGCGTTGGCCGTCTTGGGCTGCGGCGACGGCGGGATTTCCACCCGCCGGCCCTCGACCGTCGTGATGTTCAATAGCGAACTTACTTCGTCGCGCCCGGCGTCATACAGGTCGAGCGTAAAATCAGTCCACTGGAAGAGCGCGTCAGCCGCCTCGCAAATAATCATCGCCGCCTCCGCCGCCGTGGTCGCCGAACTCAACCGATGGCTCAACTTGGAGAAAACGGTGTTGCGATGCTCCACCCGCAGGCGTTCCGTCACGTCCACCGCCATGGTCAACGCGGCGAAACGGTCGTGGAAAACCATCGGCGTCCAACTGACTTCGACATCAATCAGGCTGCCGTTCTTGCGGCGATGCCGCCAGATAAATCCCTGGCCGGCGGCATCCGGGATGGCCGTCTTGTGCAGGCCGTCCTTCTCCGGCGGGCGGATGTCCGAAATGGTCATTGCCAGAAATTCGTTGCGCGAATAGCCGTAATGCTGGATGGCCGCCNNCGGTATTGCCGTTCGCTGTCGCGCAATTCCTCCTCCGCGCGCCAGCGGTCGGTCACATCGCGGCAATTGGCCACGATGCCCGCGATCTCCGGGTCAGCCAGCCGGTTATTGCCGACGAGTTCCAGCCGCCGCCATTCGCCGGCCCGGCTTTTGTAGCGCAACTGCATTTTGATTGTGCGTTCCGGATGATCCAGCGCGAGTTGAAACGCCTCCTGTGCGCGCGGCAAATCCTCGGCATGAACACGTGCGAATGCATATTCGCCGCGCATTTCCTCCGGTGTGTAGCCCAGCACATTCTTAACCGACGCGCTGATGTAGGCCACATTCCCTTCGCGGTTGATGATGCAAAGAATGTCGAGCGAATTCTCCGTGAGCGTGCGGAAATACTTTTCGCGCCTCGTCAACTCCATCTCCGCCTCCCGCAGCTTCGCGCGCTCTGCAGCTTCATTGACGGCGCGGCGCACGGCGGACGGCAGCCGCTCCGGGTGCTGTTTCAGGACATAATCCGCCGCGCCCGCCTTGAGGCTTTCAATCGCCGCCTGCTCCCCGATCGTGCCCGAAACCAGAATGAACGGCGTCTGCGGACACTGTTTCTTTGCCATCGCCAGCGCCTCCAGACCCGTGAACGACGGCAGGTGATAATCCGAAATGATGACATCGAATACCTCCGCCTCCAGCAGTTGTTTATACGATGCGCGGTCGCCGACGCATTTTGTCTCGGCGTCGAGCTGGTCCTGCACAAACAATGCACGGATCAACTCGGCAAAATCCGGTTCATCTTCCAGATGCAAAATGTGCAGTCGTCTGTTCATTTCAAAAGTGACAGGTGACAAGACGGCAAGCGCGGGATTCATGTCACCTGCCACTCGTCACTCGTCACATCTGTTCCGGCTCATGCCATCCGTCACCGCTAGAAAACTAACAAACGCCGCCAAAGTAAAGCGCCGATGAACGCCTTTCGCCGTTGACATTCGCGCGCGTTCATCCACACTTGCCGCCCTTTTAAGCGAAATGAAAATTTGATTTATGCCGAACACCAAGTCAGCCGAACGCCGTATGCGCGGTAATGAGCGCAAACACCAGCACAATCGCAGCGTCAAATCCAGCCTGCGCGGCCTGGAAAGAAATTACCGCGAGCTGCTCGCCGCCGGCAAAAAGGACGAGGCNNCCCGGCGTCCATTCCGCCTACGACAAGGCCGTCAAATCCAAAGTCGTTGCCCGCGCGACTGCCAACCGCAAGAAGTCGCGCCTCGCCGTCGCGCTCGGCCGCTTAAAGTAATTTCCGTTTTGCCGCCGTCCTCCTCGTTTCTTCTTCAATCACGAGAAGGGGATGCTTGCGATTTTTTTTGGCGGAAACAGTTCCGGTTGTGCCAGTCCCCATTTCGCCAGCCGGAACTTCAGCCCGACGTTCAGGCAGCCGAAGCCGTATTTCACGCTGCGGCGGAAATTGATGGACGACGCCTCCT
>PLZL01000320.1 GCA_003152145.1 Limisphaerales bacterium | reverse complement strand
TGGCATGGCTCCAGAGCGTTTACGCAGCGCAATAGAACCGTAACGGCTCCCGTCCCACTCTCGATTCTCGGTTACTCGGGTTTCTACCAACTCACCCCCACGCGGTAGAACAACGGGGCCAAGCTCGCTGCATTCGTGTCCGAGTAACTCGTCGTGCCGGGTTGGCCGGGAATGCCCGTGGCTAACGTGGCGAAGATGGGAGGTGGCCCTGCCACGTTCGTGCTGCGCTCCAGGAAATANNTGCCAACTCACCGTCACGTTGGTGCCGGTGGGCGACGCCGATAGCAGACGCAACACCGAGAGCGCGTTAGTGGGATCGGTCAGGCAACGCCACTCCTGCCAGGTGGTGTGGCCGTCGGCGTCCGGGTCCGTGGCATCCGCCGAGCCGTCGATGAGCAGGCCGTAGTGCTGGAGCCAGGCATAGGAAATCACCGAGCCGGGTCCTTGGAACTCGTAGGCGCCGATGTCCACCGTGCCGCTCACGATGCGCGGGAGGCCATCCAGGTCCGTGGGGCCGGGGGCGTAGGCGTTAAGGCCGGCATTGATGCAGGGGGAGTTGGATTGCAGGCGCAGGTTGCCACCGGCGTAATCCACGAACAGTGGCGCGTTGGTGAGGTTGCCGACTCCGACGGCGTCAGGCGTCTTGAGCATATTTCTTCACGGTTTGATCAATCGGAAGAAGGCTGCGGTATTGGAGCCGACTGACGTCGGCTGCTAACGGGTCTTGCACGAGTTTCGTTTGATTTCTTTTCATAGTCTTACCTTTTTAGTTTTCGAGTTTCGTCTTTTTGTTCAGGTTTTGGATTTCGGACTTCTGCGAGTTGCGCAAGCGGGTGCGGTCGGCGATTGGCCCCAAGCCAAGGGAGTCTGCCAGCCCGGTGCGGCAGACTCCCGCGCGTTCCGCGGCGAGCCATTCGCTCGCCCAGACTTCGCACATTGACTACCGCAAAGTTACCCGCTTGGCGGTGTCCACGCCTTGGATGGGCAGGACACCCGGGATCACGATCGGCTGGGCGCCCGGATCCGGATATCCGTCCCCGTCCCCGTCGGCCAAGGCTGGATACACGTTGATCGTGTACGTCACTTTTATGTTGTCAGGCCCGGTGAACTTGACGGTGCCGGTCATCACGAAGATTGTGTTGATCTGCAGCGGGTTTCCTGACACCTGCTCTCGTCCGTAACCCACGGTTCCAAATCTGGCGGTGTCGCGGCTGATCATCTCCATCTCGCCCACGTTGTCGCTCCCACCTCCCGTCGCGCCAAGCGCGGCGAGCAGGGTCGCAAAACCGGGGCTGTATGTTCCTGTACTGACCCGGAGGGCGGCGGTTCGCCCCGCTGGGTCGAGCGGGATTTGCAGGGCATTCCAGATCCCCGCGCCGCCGTTGCCGATAAAGCCCCCGCCCAGTTGGTATTGCCTTTGGTTCATCCCGGCCACCGTCGCCCCAGCGGCGATCAGCAGCACGGCGAGGAATCCCAAGCGTGTGATTCTGCCTTTCAGCAGCTTGTTTAGTAACGTTTTCATTGTGTTAACCTTTTTTGTTGTTGGTTTCCGGCCATCCAGTGCCCCACACCGCCGGAGTCTCGCCGCCGGCCGCCGCGGTTTCACGCTGCGGCGCTGTCCGGAGACTCCCGTCTTCACGGCTGGCACACCTGGCCTTCACTGTGTCCTAAAGCAAAAAGGTAGAAACGTGACAGCAAAACTGGACCACCTTTGGCAACTTTACTGGCATAGTGATTACCAGCCGCCCGCCAGGCGTCCCTGCGAACCGTGAAACCCTCTTCAGCATCCGAAGTGCCGCCACCCCCATGCCCGGCTGGTGGAGATTGAATATCTCGGGAGCACCCAATCCATCGGTTCACGTCCGGCGAAGCAGCAAGCTCAAGGACTGGGAAGATTGCTGGTCTGACCTGACAGGTCGTGATCGTCCAACCGCCATTGATACGAGAGGGGCGCGGTGCCGAAGGTGGCAAAGGTTTCGCCGGTCATCCGCTGGAACCATGAGGATTTTTCCATTTTCATGCCGGCAGTCTGACAGGAGGGGTTGGACATTTACGCTCCAAGGGTAAAAAAAGTGCGAGCCGGACAGGCCGCCGTTAAAAACAAAAGCTGAAAGCTGAAATCCTGAAACGCTGAAACCTTAAAGCCGATTTCATTGGCGAATGGCGATTTAATTAAAATCAAAACGCGGCTCGCCAAATAGGAAATCCAGATGGTCAATCTGGTCAAGGTGTTCACGAAGCGCGTCGTAGGCGTATATCGTGAAATAGGCGGAGACGACGGAGAGCCGCGAGCCGGATTGAATCTTCGCCTTCAGGAAATCGGCGACAACACCGCGCTTGTGGTTGTCTCTGATGCCTGAATTGGTCGCCGGCTTTGGCATGCGTCAAAGCTATGATGCGGGAACGGGCCGGCAAATTCAAACGGCTTGATTCGTCTCGCGGAGCGGATGGGTCAGCGCCGGGAGCGTGGAAGCCGAACGGTTGCGCCGGGTTGGCGATGTTGCGTTTGCGCTCAAAGGAGCGACATCTGCGTCATAGGATTTGCCAGACGATTTGCCAGAAATGGTCATTGAGTGGCAAATCGTTGCTCCGGCTTGCACTGGCCTGCACGGGAGAGCGAAAAGCAAGAAACGCATAAAACCCTTATTTCATAGGGTAATATGCGTCTTTATTGGCGATTGAAGTGGAGCCAATGGCCGGGATTGACCCATCAACCTCGGCTCCGATTTCTAACGTAAATGCCTCAAGTGCAATGGGCACTTAATAAATACAGAGTATACAGCTTGTTTTATGCCGTGCAAGAACAATCTGCCAGTAGGCCGCAACAATCCATCCACTATGCTTTTACTATCCCTCCGCTAGGATTTTGCTGGAGATCTTGCTGGAGGTGTGGAGCAAAAGTCAGGAGATTTTTTCCAATGAGGCGACAGTCGGAATCGCACAGCGATCACCGACTCCGTCTCCGATGCCAAGTGCTTAACCAGCCGTTAGTTCCTCAACAAAAACATGTATATCAAATGGTTTTTAACTTGTCAAGCTAATTCCCCAAAAGGCTGTCACAAGGATTCTACTAGGGATCTACTAGGACTTCATTAGGACTTTACTGGAGCTTTCACTGGAGGTGGAAAAATAAATATCAAATAAAACACCATGTATTGGCTTTCTATTACCAGACACCCCCATTCACTCCTTGTCAAAAGATGAAGCAGAACCGACTGAAATTTCGGAAAACGCGGAAGCAAATGGCGGAAGAATTGGGTGTCAGCGTGAAGACGCTTTGGGGTTGGGAAACAGACCGGTGGCTCATATGACTGTATTTCGAGGGGACAATCTCATGTTTTTTCAAGGAATCAAGCGGAATCCGGCCTAATCCGGCCTAAACCGTTTCTACCAGTTTGGTGCGCATGATTTCTCCAGGTATGAGGAAAAAATCCAGCGCCTGCTCCTGACGAGCGTTCTGGATGCGGACATTGGCCAGGATGCTGCCAGCCCCAAAAATGTCCCGTTGCCCACTCAGCCAGATATGCTCCAAAACTTGATGATGATATGATGTTCGTCATATTCCGGGCTAACCCGAGTCCCGATAAATTATCCACAAGTTTTGGCGAATTCAGGATTATCGCCCAACCGTGTGCACAATTTGAGTCACGCGGATCGAAACCGGCTTAGACCAACGCGCGGATAAAGTTTCAACGGTTCAAGGTTGCATCTGCGTCAAGGGAATTTAGCAACAGCTTAACTCTTGTTTATGTGTGATAAATTTGCTTCTAGAACGAACCGCTGGCGGATGCACCATAAGAGGACTGTATTTCTTCTTATGAATGAATGCGGGGCTGGAGTCCGGCAGAGGTTCTGTTCGCAACTACTCCCGATCACTCATAAGGTCGTAATCGGCATGTATATCCAGCCATGAAAACTAAATTAATTATTGCCCTCGCGTTGTTTGCAGGCTACTTGGTTTGCCTTGCCAAAACCAGTTCACTTTCCTCGGCGAATCAGCCCGGCAGCGACGCCCAGCCGGCGTCGTCAGACGCGCCCGGGGTGCAGTTCCCCAAGATTGACTCCCAGCGACGCGCCTATTTTCGCATCGCAGCACCTGGCGCGAAAAAGATTGCCGTTGGGCTTTCCGGGGGCCGTCGACAGTTGTTTTGTAACCAAATCGGAGTGTAAAATGACCAACAATCCAAAATCCTATGAAAACTAAATTCGCATTGTTCGCGCTGACATCCATTGTGTCGGGCCACGTTTGCCTGGCCCAAACCAATCCGCCGGTGATGGACGATTTCAAGCCTTCGAGCTTGAACCAGCCCGGGCAGCGGTATCCGCAGGTCAACTCGCAAGACTACGCGCGGTTCCGCATCGTGGCGCCCCAAGCCCAAAGCGTCACCGTGAGTCTGGGACTGGGCGGCAGCGGGGGCACCAAGCTCACGAAAGGCGATGGCGGCATCTGGACGGGCACCACAGCTGGCCCGATGGATGAGGGTTTCCATTACTACCATCTCTCCGTAGATGGAGGGACATTTAACGATCCGGGCACGTTGAACTTCTACGGTTCCACCCGTTGGGAGAGCGGCATCGAAATTCCCGCCCATAACAAGGATTTCTACATGCTCAAGAACGTTCCACACGGCCGGGTGGAGCAGGTCATCTTTCCCTCGACCAACGGCCTGGCGCGTCGCGCCTTCGTTTATACGCCGCCTGACTACTACAAGAGTTCGAGCAAACGCTATCCAGTGCTTTACCTGCAACACGGCTGGGGCGAGGATGAAACAGCCTGGTTCAACCAAGGCCGCGCCAATC
>PLZL01000347.1 GCA_003152145.1 Limisphaerales bacterium | reverse complement strand
TGCGCGCCTTCGAACAAAATGTCCTCGCCGCGTCGCATGGCTTCGTGCAAAAGAACAACTGTATTTTGGACGAATGGCTTCAGGAATTTTCCGGCGGCGTTGTATTCCGCAAAAACTTTTCCCAATGACAGCGGTTTTGCGCCGAGCGATTNNCGATGCCGCGCTTGGTCGTGCCGATTTTGTTTTTGCCCTTGAGCACTTCGCGCTGCGCGTCCAGTTCGCGATGATATGGAAACACGACATGCGCCGTTTCGCTCAAAACGAAATTCTTGGCGCTCACCTTGACGCCGTTTTTTTTCAGCCCATCAATTTCCGCGACGAGGCCAATCGGGTCAACGACCACGCCGTTGCCGATGACGCACAATTTGTTTTTGCGCAGGATGCCGGACGGGACGAGGTGGAGGACGTATTTTTGTCTGCCGATGAGAACAGTGTGACCGGCGTTGTTGCCGCCGGCATAGCGGACGACGATGTCCGCCTGCTCCGTCAGCACGTCAATGATTTTGCCTTTGCCTTCGTCGCCCCATTGGGCGCCGACGAGAATTGTGTTTGCCATAAATTTTCCGCAAAGCCACGCCGCCGGTTTGCAATAAAAATCCCCGAACGCAAATTCGGGGCAAAGCGTGGAGTCTTTGCGTTGAGAAATTAGAAACGAGCGAAAGCGATGTCAAATTCTTCCGGCGGTGGCTTTCGGACAAAGTTTGAATCTTTTTAGAAGAATAATGGTCGGAGCGACAGGATTCGAACCTGTCCCCTGCTCCACAGTTACAAGCACTTGCAAAAGCTGACACACAAAGAGACGCACAAAAATCAGTCCCGCACGGTCACGATCTGTCACGCGTAGTCGCTGCGTGGTCAAAACTTCCTGCGGCGCTCAAGGCAGCAATTCTCGCCATCATTGAATCATCGGTGACTTCACAGGAGGACGCACGTTGAACGATTCAGTTTCCAGATCGAGTGATGGTAAGCTGCGTTACTTCAATGAACGCCGCAATCGGCATGTCGTCATCGAGTCGGCTTCCGCGTCGAGTGACGGCAAAGTGATTTATCAGCTCAAGCCCGATCTCAAATTCCGTCCAAACAAGCTGGATTCGTCGGACTACCCCGGCCAAGTCGTCTATCGCCGTTCGACAATCGAAGACACAGGCGCGGTGCCGGAGCGCGGCGGAGCCGCGCCCGGCACTGCGCCGGGCTTGTTAAATGGTCATATCTCCTCGCCGGATGTCTTCAACCTCTACGATGAAGGACGGATCGAGGTTTGGGTCGGAGCCGGTTTGATCAAGGCAATCAGGCAGGGGCATCACAAAATCATTCCCGAAAATTCAACGAAGCAGAAAAAGCGGGGTCAGATTCATGGCTTTAGCCGGTCTTCACGCCGACGCATGATGCATTTCCTGGCCAAAGTGCTTCTGGATGGTCTGCTGCCATTGTTCGGCACCACCACCTATCCCGATATTTTCCCCGATGAAACCGAAAAGTTTAAACGCGACCTGCAAACCTTGATTGAACGGCTCAAGCGGCGTTTCCCGCTGATCGGTTTGCTCTGGCGGTTGGAATTTAAGAAGCGCAAATCTGGTGTGAATGCGGGCAAGGTCGCCCCTCACTTTCACTGGCTCCTGTGGAACGTGCCGCGCGCATTTGACTATAGGCCGGAACCGGGCAAGTGGGCAAAAATCAGCCAGCCACGGGATGGAACATGGCGGGAAACGGTAAGATTTTACGATGGGGACAGAATTGCCACGGTGGTGAATCCGGTCACCGGTCAGGACCGTTTCACGGAATGGTTAAGCAGGAACTGGTATGACGTGGCTGGCACGGGCGATTTGAGGCATTACAATGCCGGAACCAACGTCAAGGTGCTCACGTCGAGACAGGAGGTGTTTTTCTACGTGTCGAAGTATATGGGAAAAACGGAGATCGAAGCGGGGTGCGCGTGTCCGGGCAGATTTTGGGGCGTTGTGAATCCGAAAAACATTCTGATGGGCAAGCGGAAATGGATTTACTGCACGGGCAGGCAGGCAACGCAACTGATGCGGTTCATGCGGCGATACGTTCATGCGGTAACTCAACGGAAATATCGTTTCAACCGCTGGTCCATGAATTGCCTGTGTGATGCGGATTTCTGGCTGGAACGATTGCCACAACTGCTGGATTTGACTGCACCCCTGGAAGCGTCACCCGTGGCCGCCGTCGTTTCCCCTGCGGCCACAGCGGAGCCTGAATATGCGATTTAGGAGCTCGGATTTGAGTCCATACGCGACACTGATTTAACAAGTGATTTGCGGAGGGCTGTCAACAGGCGGGTTATGGAAACCGGGTGGCCGCACTTTGGCCAGGCTTCGCCGTTCATTTTGACCCAAAATTGGCGGTTGCCGGAAAAAGGAACCCGCACAAGCTGGATTTTGAGGTTTTTGTTCCGGCGATAATCCTTGACAGAAATTCGCAAATCTGCTTTCATAAGGCCATGATAGCAGCAATGATTAAAAAAATCAATCGTGCACGCGGCTGTGCATGCCCTTTGGCCTAATAATACTGTTAGGCCACTTACACGTCACACACATTATGAGCACAAAATATAGCAAGTGGTTCGAGGAGACAGCAGCCGACCCGACACGTCGCCGTGCTGCCATCTCGGATTATTCCAAGCGGCACACTATTCTGATCTGTTGTGCTTTAGTCGTGACAGTTTGCGCGTTAGTTACATTCTTTCCGACGCCGCAGAGTCCGAAAGGAACAGCAGCCCTTACTTTTGCGGCGGCGATGATGTGGATTTCATGCGCCAGAGTTGGTTCCGATCTTCGGACGCTAAAGCTGCTCGACAGATTTTTACCATGATTGAGTTGAGACATAGCCAGTGGCCTAACACCTATTAAGCCCG
>PLZL01000363.1 GCA_003152145.1 Limisphaerales bacterium | reverse complement strand
TCACGCTCGCCGCGCTGGCGTTTCCCGAAGTTGCGTTCACCTTCATCAAGGACACGCGCCCTGTCTGGCAGTTGCCCGCCATCGTGGCGCAGGCGTCCCGCCTGGGCGACCCGGAACAGAAACACCCAGGCAAGATGCCGGTGCCACTATCCAGCCGCATCGGGGCGCTGCGCGAACGGCTCCGCGCGCTGCTCGGCGACGAGAAATTGGTGCCGGTGAATTTCTCCGTGCAACTGGCCGGCGACGGACCGGAGATTCCGCCGGACGAAACGGATATTTTTGAAACCGCCTTGCCGGAGAAGCCCGCTGAATCTGAAATCTCAAATTCCAAATCTCAAATTCGGATTTGGGGGCTGATCGGTTCGCCCGGCGTCTCGCGCGCCACGCGCGATGGACAGTTCACGTTCGTCAACCGCCGGCCGGTGGAAAATCGCGGTCTGAATTACGCGCTCATCGAGGGCTACCACAATTCGCTGATGAAGGGCCGCTATCCGGTGTGCTGTTTGTTTTTGGAAATAGACCCGGCGGCGGTGGACGTGAACATCCATCCGGCCAAGCGCGAGGTGAAATTTCATCGCGAATTTGAGATCCGCAAATTCACTGCGCAGGCCGTGCGCGAGGCGTTGCTGGCGTTTCATGCCGAGCCGGCGAAAACCATTTCCACCGCCAAGCCGCCAAGCGCGCCAAGGGAATTGGCATTTGCACCGGAGCCATCCGCGCCCGCTTTGCCGAATTTTCCGGAAAAATTAAAACCGGCGGCAACTCCGGCGCAAATTCCATCCGCCGCGCAAACGCCTTTGAAAATGGGCTTTTCGTCATTGGTGCCGGCGGCAGCCGCAACCGAAATTCCAGCTTCAATCGTCCCGCCGCCAGCCTCGCCGCCGGCGGTGCCGCCATCCGCCATCCGCCATCCGCCATCGGCGGTGCCGCTGCTCGACGTGCCGCTGCGGATGGTCGGCGTCATCGGCAAGCTTTACGTCGTGCTGGAATCCGACCGCGGCCTCGTGCTGCTGGATCAGCACGCGGCGCACGAGCGGATTTTGTTCGAGCAGATGATGACCCGCATCGAGTCGAACACCGCCGCGCCGTCGCAGAAATTACTGCTGCCGGAAACCGTCGAACTGCCGCCGCGCGACGCGCAGTTTTTGCGCGAGCAACTGCCCGCGCTCACGCGGCTCGGCGTGGGCTTGAACGAATTCGGCGAGCGGACGTTCCTGCTCGACGCGCTGCCGCCGTTTGTGAAGGTGCCGGACGCGCGCCGGTTTGTGTTCGATCTCGTGGACGAACTGCGCGCCGCTGGTCGCGAGGTGAATCTGGCGCGGCTCGGCGAACACACGGTCGCGAAAACCGTCTGCCGTCACGCGGTGAAGGCGAATGATTTTCTCACCGGCGCGGAGCTGGAAAATCTCGTCGAGGATTTGCGCCGGTGCGCGATGCCCTACACCTGTCCGCACGGCCGCCCGACGCTGATTGAAATGAATTACCGCGAGCTGGAGAAAAAGTTTGGGCGGACGCAGTAATTCCATTTAGCAGTTACGAGGAAATTGCCGTGTTGCCAATTTCAACAACGGAGAAAGTTTGTTGCGGGAAGATTGAGGAGAACTGGAGAACAAATGAGAACTTGCGCCTTGATCAATCGGTGATACTCGTTTTAATCAACACAGCTTTTTATGAGACCTTTGAAAGATTATAGCGTGGTTCGGCTCATGCTGGCAACAGTCGGAGTCACAATTGTTGTCGGGGTATTACAGATTGTGGCGTCCGCATTGCTCCGTCCCGGTTCGTCTTCCAGTTGGTCGCAGATCATCAACGGCGCAAATCGCCGGAGTAGTGATTATCGGAGTTATTGCACACATCAGCAAAAATGGCCGAGGCAGGCAACTTCTCCGAAAAGAACTTCGTGAGAAAGAAAAAAAACGCCAGTGACGTTTTGGAATATCAAGTTGCACCCGCTCACTTCACACTCAGCTGGCGCTGGATGCCGAATTTCTCGATGCGTTTGCGCAGCGTGGCGCGCGTGATGCCCAGCAGTTTCGCAGCCTGAATCTGGTTGTCGTTCGTCTCCTTGAGCGCCTGAACCACGAGTTCGCGCTCGACGGCGGGAATGATTTTGAATTTCGGATCGCGTCTGGCCCACTGGAATAATTGCCGGGCGAGCGCGGCAGCATCGGTGGCGGCGTCGCCCGCGACGCCAACCGCCGGAGGCGGCGTGGTGCCGCTGCCACTCTGTCCCGAAATCTCCGGCGGCAAATCGCTCGACAGAATCGCGTCGCTCTTGGCCATGACGTGCGCGCGGTGGATGGCGTTCTCCAGTTCACGCACATTGCCGGGCCAGTGGTATTTTTCGAGCGTCTTGATGACGCTGGTAGCGATGGATTTCGGCGCGCGCTGGTGTTCGCGCGCGAACTTTTTCAGAAAATAATTCACCAGCAGCGGAATGTCTTCGCGCCGGTCGCGCAGCGGCGGGATTTGAATTCGCACGACGTTGAGCCGGTAAAACAAATCCTCGCGGAACTGTTTCGCGGCGACGGCGGCTTCGAGCGGCTTGTTCGTCGCGGCGATGACGCGCACGTCCACCTTGAGCGGCGAATTGCCGCCGACGCGCTCGAACGT
>PLZL01000045.1 GCA_003152145.1 Limisphaerales bacterium | reverse complement strand
TCAATCGTCAGCTTGGTGTTTTCTTCGACCGTCACCTTGACCTGGTCAGGAATGTTGTAATTAATCGGATGCGAATAGCCGAGCGCGAGGTTCACGACCTTGCCCTGGACGGCGGCCTTGAAGCCGACGCCCTGGATTTCGAGCTTCTTGACGAAACCCTCGGTGACGCCCTTGACCATGTTGTTGACGAGCGCGCGGCTCAAACCGTGCAGCGCCTTGGCCTGCGCGTCATCGCCGTCGCGGCTCACGACAATCTTGCCGTCGGCGACCTTGAGGCTGGTGCGCTTCGGCAATTCCCAGTCGAGCTTGCCCTTCGGCCCTTCGACCAGAACTTTCTGCCCTTTGACCTCCACCTTTACCTTCGGCGGAATGGCAATCGGTTGTTTTCCAATTCGCGACATAAAATTTTACCAGACGTAGCAGAGCAGTTCGCCGCCGAGGTTTTTCTTTTTCGCCTGCGTGCCCGTCATCACACCTTCGGACGTGGACACAATCGAGACGCCCATGCCGCTAAGAACCCGCGGAATCTCCGTGGAGCCGACGTAACGGCGCAGGCCGGGCCGGCTCACGCGTTTGAGACCTTCAATCACGTTTTTCTTGCCCTGATATTTGAGGCGGATTTTGAGTTTCTTCATCACGTTGCCTTCGACGGCCACGTCGGCGACGTAGCCTTCGTTCCTCAAAATCTTCGCAACGCTTTCCTTCATCCGCGAGTGTGGCAATTCCACCGCCGGCAGCAGCGCCTTGCCGGCGTTGCGGATGCGGGTCAACATGTCTGCAATCGGATCGCTCATATCAAAATCGTAATCTTCATCCTTCTACCAACTGGCCTTTGTCACGCCGGGAATCAAACCGTTCAACGCCGCCTCGCGGAACGTCAGACGCGAAACGCCGAACTTGCGGAGGTAGGCGTGACGGCGGCCGCTCATCGCGCACCGGTTCACTAGGCGCACCGGGCTGGCGTCGCGCGGCAGCTTGGCGAGGCCGGCATAATCGCGCTTCGCCTTCAATTCGGCGCGGATCGCGGCGTATTTCTTCACCGTTTCCGCCTTGCGCTTGTTGCGCTCTTTCCATGCTTTCTTGGCCATAAATTTTTATTTTGCTTCCGGCTTTGCTTCCGGCTTTGCTTCCGGTTTTGTTTCCAGCTTTGCTTCCGGTTTTGCCTCGGTTGCGGTCTTCGGCGCTTCCTTCGCTTCAGCAAACGGAAAGCCCATCATCTTCAACAACTCCAGCGCCGCAGTGTCGTCCGGGGCGCTCGTCACAATCGTGATGTCCATGCCCTGCGTCCGCTTGATTTTGTCCAGTTCGATTTCCGGGAAAATCGTCTGTTCCGCGACGCCGAACGTGTAATTGCCGCGGCCATCAAACTTGCGCGGCGACAACCCGCGGAAATCGCGGATGCGCGGCAGCGCCGTGGCGACCAGCCGGTCGAAGAATTCATACATCACGTCGCGCCGCAGCGTCACCCGGCAGCCGATGGGCATGTCTTCGCGCAGCTTGAAATTCGCGATGCTGTGGCGCGACTTGCTGATGACCGCCTTGCGCCCGGTGATCAGCGACAAATCCTTAGCCGCGTCTTCGATCGCGTTTTTTTCCAGCGACGCGCTGATGCCCATGTTCACCACGATCTTCTCCAGACACGGAATCTGGTGGACGTTCGTGTAATTGTGCTTTTGCTTCAGCGCCGGCACCACTTCGTTTTTGTATTTTTCGTAAAGTCTGGCTTTCATTTTTCAAGGTCACGGATTTGGCCGTGACGAAATTTTCAAGTTGCCGCCGCCGGCTGTTCCACGTGCTCGGCCTTCATCACATTCGAAAGGTGGATCGTCCCCTCGCGTTCGACAATCGCGCCCTGCGGATGCTCCTGGCTCTTGCGCATGTGGCGTTTGATCAATTGCACGCCCTCGACGATGACGCGCTGCGATTTCGGCATCACGGCGATGATCTTGCCGCGCTTGCCCTTTTCCTTTCCGGCCAGCACGACCACCTCGTCGCCCTTTTTCACATGGCATTTCATAAAATATTCAAATCACTTCCGGCGCGAGCGAAATTATCTTCATGAACTTCTTGTCGCGCAGCTCGCGCGCGACCGGCCCGAAAATGCGCGTGCCCTTCGGGTTCTGCTCCGCGTCAATGATGACGCAGGCGTTGCTGTCAAAGCGCAGATACGAGCCGTCGCTGCGGCGGATGATGTGGCGCGTGCGGACGACCACCGCGTCATGCACCTCGCCCTTTTTCACCGTGCCGTCCGGCGCGGCGTCCTTGATGTGGACCTTGATCACGTCGCCGATGCCGGCATAACGCTGGTTGCGGCCCAACACGCCGATCATCCAGGCGATCTTCGCGCCCGTGTTGTCCGCCACGTCCAAATGGGAACGAATTTGCAACATAAATTTCGACTAGGCCGTCACCGTTTCTTCCCTGCCGCGCTTGACGACTTCAACCAGTTGCCAGCGTTTCAACTTCGACAGCGGTCGCGTCTCGACGATGCGCACGCGATCGCCCGGCTTGGCCTCGCCCTTTTCGTCGTGGGCGTAAAATTTTTTGTAAGCCGTCACAATTTTCTTGTATTTCAAGTGCTGGAACCGGCGCTGCACGCGCACCACGATGGTCTTGGCCATCTTGTTCGAGATGACTTCGCCGACGCGTTCCTTGCGCTTGCCGCGCGCTTCCACATTTTTAATTTCTTCAGCCATACAAAATTTATGCTGCTTTCGCCTTGTTCCGAAGTTCCGAGATGCGTGTTTCGAGCCGCGCAATGTCCTTGCGCAGGACGCGCAGGCGCGCCGGTTTTTCGAGCTGCGCGCTCGCCTGCTGCAGCCGCAGGTTGAACATCTCGTGCCGGAGATCGCGGCTCTTGGCCGCCAGCTCCACCAGCGTCATGTCTTTCATTTCCGAAAACTTCATAAAAACTCACCTCGCGAGATGATGCCGCGAAATAAACTTGGTTTTGATCGGCAGCTTCGTCGCCGCCAG
>PLZL01000249.1 GCA_003152145.1 Limisphaerales bacterium | reverse complement strand
TCGCGGTGCCGGATCATCCGCTCATTGAGGCGCGCATCGAGGCGATTGAGGCGCGCGGCGGCAATGCCTTCGGCGAATTTTCCCTGCCCGAAGCGATCCTGAAATTCCGGCAGGGCGTCGGCCGGCTCATTCGCACCAAGACCGACACCGGCATCATCGTGGTTTTGGACAACCGGGTTTTGACGAAGCAATACGGCCAGTCCTTTCTCGACGCGTTGCCGAAATGTCCGGTGGAAATTGTTTGAATTTTCCGTAGGATGGGCGTCGCGCCTGTCTCTAATTAAAGCAGAAACGCCATAAGGCGGAGTTTCCAGATGGAGACAGGCGCGACGCCTGTCCTACACTCTTGCGATCCTGAAATTCGGCCAGGGCGTCGGGCGCTTGATCCGGACCAAGACCGACACCGGCATCATCGTCGTTTTGGACAACCGGGTTTTGACGAAGCAATACGGCCAGTCCTTTCTCGATGCCTTGCCGAAATGTCCGGTGGAAATTGTTTGAAGCAGATTTACATTGCGCAAACAACACGAAAAAAAATCCCGAAAACTTACGGCTGTTGCCGTTTTTCAGAAATTTCTTTTGACAGAGCGGTAAATTCTTTTGTCTGCCGAATCTTCTCAAATGCTGGATCAATAAGGCAAAATGCCGCTGCCTCTACATGATCATGATCAATTAAATCCTTGAGACAAACAACTGACGCAACTTCGTTTGTGAGTTGTGCATATGTTCTCGCCATTCGGTATTTCAAAGCAGGCTCGACTGGAAGAGACCATTTTTCTGACCCCTGAGAATATGTCTCCAGCGCTCCCTGAAAATCTCCTGAATTGTAACGGATGTCACCCATGGCGATCTTTTGCATTGACCCGTCGAAAGCTATGCTGCTAGCAAGTATCCAAACTACGAACGCAAACGTTATGATGATTAAGACCGCCATACAGCCGTAGCCGATATAATTCATTCGGCGATGTAGTTTTTTCATGGATTCGGGCGTGAGCCCTTTGTCTTCTTCCCCAATGACATCTCCGTCACCCGTGATACTTACGTTTAAGTCTGTGAGGTCTTTCTTTCGGGCAAGAAAACTAAAAACACAATCGACGTTGCTGTGAAACCTGGGAAAGGTGACTGCAATTTTGTTCTTATGTTCCGCATTTTTTGTAATGGTATATTTGAGAGAAGATTGCGATGGTTCAACCTCTAACGAGTCAATCTGAGCATCATCTGGTAGTTCTATAACACTCTCTACATTGGTGGCCGATTCATTTCCTGTGTTTGCAATCACAATGTTGAAAGCCGTAAGACCTTGTGATTGCAGGTGAACCGGCGGCAAAAATCTCCAAGTCATGCAAGGAACGCGCCTAGAAATGCGATTCACGACCAACGTCACAATAAAAGTAATTACGCCACCGATAATAAGCAGCAAAATATCTTTAAACATAGGATGTCATTCCAATTCGTTTTCTGACGACCCGCTCCTGCCGTCTGTTCATTTTGTTGAGAATGATTTACACCCGCAAAATCCCGTGTCGAGAAGAAAGTGGCAAAGGGCTTTTGGCTGTGACATTCTGCGGTCATGACGCGCACGGAAAAGCTCCTGGCCGAACTCATCGCACTGCCCAGCGTGAATCCCGCCTTCGTTCCGTCGGATGGAACTTCAGCGCGGCAAGCCCGCCAGCCGCATCCGTTCGCCGGTGAACAAAGAGTCGCGGATGTTCTCGCCACCGTCGCCGCGCGCGCCGGTCTCGAAGTCGANNCTCGCCCCACCAGACAAACGAACGCAGCCTGGTTCGTTCCAATCTCATCGCGCGCCTGCAGCCACAAAATAAAATCCGCCAGACCATCCTGCTCGCGCCGCACCTCGACACCGTCGGCGCGGACGGGACGAAATTCATTCCGCAGCGCAAAAACGGCCGTCTTTACGGTCGCGGCGCGTGCGACACGAAAGGTTCCGTCGCCGCCATGCTGTCCGCGCTTTGCGAACTGGCGGAATCCAAATCGCGTCCGCTCGAAACCGAAATCATTTTCGCAGGATTGGTTGACGAGGAACACGCGCAGGCCGGTTCGCGCGCACTTGCAGGACAGGCTTCCAGCCTGTCTTCGATCTTCCAAAACGCTACAGACAGGCAAGATGCCTGTCCTGCTTTGGCCATCGTCGGCGAGCCGACAAAGTTACAGGTCGTCACCGCGCACAAGGGCAGTTTGTGGCTGGAGCTCGAAACGCGCGGCAAGGCGGCGCACGGCGCGACGCCGCAGTTCGGCAAAAACGCCATCCACGAAATGGCGCGCATCGTGGATTTGCTGGAAACGGATTACGCCGCGCGATTGCGAAAGCGAAAGCATCCGCTCCTTGGCACGGCGACGGTGAACGTCGGCACCATTTCCGGCGGCGCGCAGCCGAACATCGTTCCCGATCGTTGCACCATTTCCGTTGATCGCCGCACACTGCCGGGTGAAACAGACTTCGGCGTGCAACGCGATATAGCCGCCTTCCTGCGAGCGAAAAAATTGTCCGCGAAAATTTCCAGCGCGAAACTCGCGCCAGCCCTGCCGTTGGAGACAGACCACCGGCTGCCGCTCGTCCAGAAGTTTTTGAAGTGCGTCGGGCAATCGAAACCACTGGGAGTTCATTTCTTCTGCGACGCGGCGGTGTTGTCGGCGGGCGGCATTCCGAGCGTGGTGTTCGGTCCGGGCGACGTGGCGCAGGCGCACACGACAGACGAATGGATTTCGCTGGCCGAACTGGAGCGCGGGAAGGATTTGATTTTGAAATTTCTGAAGTCGCTTCCTTAAATTAGNNTCGCCCCACCGAAATTGCGAACTGACCAATCACCCAAATGGAAAGATTTCTTGCGTTCTTTGCGTTCTTTTGCGGCTAAAATGCTTTTCTCCGCCAGTTTCATCCGGCAAGCTTTGCCCGCTCATGTCCGACGAAAAAGTTGAAGCCATTCCGACGATTGACCACAAGCCGCACGCGACGTTTTTTCGCCAGAGCGGATGGCTGATGATGGCAACGGTCATTCAGGGATTCATGTCCTTCGGCGTGCACCCGCTGGCCAAAAAAATTTCCCCCACAGAATACAGCATTTTCGTGACGATGCTGATGATGACGTCGCTCATTCCGACGATGCCATTGCAAATGGTCTTCGCGCAGCAAACCGCCGGAACGCTGGCGACGAACCGCGGACGCCAGCTCGCGCTGATGATTCGTTGGGGCTGGCTGTTGACGTTCATCGTGTGGGGCATGATCGCTTTGTTTGTCCTGACGTTTCAGAACCACATCATGGCGGGCTGGGGACTTACGAGCGCGATGACGTTGTGGGTGACGCTCGCGGCGTTGCTGATGAATTTGTGGATGCCGCTGTTTTCCGGCGTGCTGCAAGGCCGGCAGGATTTCTTCTGGCTGGGCTGGGCATCCATTCTTGGCGGCGTTGGGCGCGTCGCAGTGGCCGTTCTGATCGTGCTCGCGTTTCATGGCGGAGCGACGGGCATGATGTTCGGCGCGTTCGCCGGCCTCGGCGCGTGGGCGGGCATTGCCATCTGGCGTTCGCGCGATTTGTGGCTGGCGAAACCTGAACCCTTCGATGGGCGCGGGCTGTTCAAACAGGTCGCGCCGTTGATGCTTGGCTTCGGCGCCTGCCAGTTCCTGTTCACAACGGACACGATGTATGTGAAGGCATTTTTTCCCGGTGACGAAATGGCGTCCTACGGCGTGGCGGGAACGTTGTCGCGCGCGTTGCTCTGGCTGGTGCTGCCGATGGCGGCGGTGATGTTTCCAAAAATTGTCCACGCCACGGCGAAGTCGGAAAAAAGCAACCTGCTTGGCATCGTTCTACTCGGCACGGCGATTCTGGCGATTTGCGGCGCGGTGGGCTTGTGCATCGTCGGGCCGCTGGTGGTGAAGCTGGCTTTCAAAGCGGAATACGTCGCCGAGACAACAAAACTTCTGCCGTGGTATGCGGGCGCGATGATTCCGCTGGCGCTGGCGAACGTGCTGGTGAACGACTTGATGGCGCGGGCACGCTTCAAAGCCGTTCTGCCGATGGTGCTGCTGGCCGTGGCCTATGGGTTCACGTTGCCGGCGATGCTGCACAAATTTCCCGGTCGCATGGAAGTGGCGCTGCAAACGCTCGGCGTTTTCAATCTGTTGCTGCTCGGCGTCTGCGCGTTATTCACTTGGGGCGGGAAAGCCAAGGCGAAAATGGAAAGTGGAAGATAGAAAATAGCGCGGGTTTTTCCATCCTCCATCCTCTATTTTCCGTCCTCGCTTTTGGATTTGGGTCCCACCAACGGCTGCGGCGCGCGGAGTTTTTTGTAAATCCAGCCTTCGAGCGGGCGCAACGGGCGCAGGAACCTGTAAATCCGCGGCCAATAAATCAGCCGGACGCGCACGACGGACAGGAACATCGTGAACGACGAGCGGAACAGCGAGGAAGTGACCTTCGAACCGGCCTTGTCCGTCCATTCCGTCGGCACCTCACGGATGCGAAAGCCGGCATATTTGACGGCGACGAGCAGGTTGATGTCGAACGCCATGTCCGCGATGCGCAGGTTCGGATGAATTTTTTCCACCACTTCGCGCTTCATCAGTTTCGCGCCGCATTGCGTATCGTGGATGTTCAACCGGAACAGCAATTGCACGATGAAATGAAAAACGCGGCTGAAGAATTTTCGTGTGGTCGTCTGCTCCTGGTGCAAGACCGAATTCGCCAGCCAGCGCGAACCGACGACGCAATCGGCATTGTCCATCTGACGCACCAGTTCCAGAAACGCGCGCGGCGGCGTCGCGCCGTCGGCGTCCACATAGCCGATCAATTCCCCCTGCGCCGCCAGCCTGAGCCCCTCGATGAGCGCGCCGCC
>PLZL01000342.1 GCA_003152145.1 Limisphaerales bacterium | reverse complement strand
CGGGAGGGCGGCTACATCTGTTTCCTGACCGTCGGCGGCAAGGAAAACCGCGCCTGGCCGATCCGGAAGGGACTGACTGCCTGGGAAGCCGGCGGCACGATTCACACGGACATCCAGAAGGGTTTCATCCGCGCGGAAATCATCAGCTATGCGGACTTCATCGCGGCGGGCGGCGAGACGCAGGCCAAGCGGGCCAACAAAATGCGGCTGGAGACGAAGCAATACGTCATGCAGGACTACGACCTGACCAATTTCCGGTTCAACAAGTGAGCGCCACGCGCCTTGATTTCCCGCTTTTGTCACTGCGCCGTGTCGTTTAGATTCGGGCGCATGGCTTTTCTGCGGCGATGGCTTTTGATTTTGTTTACGCTCGTTTTGGGCGGCGGACCACTCTTCGCCGCCACGAAGGAACAAAGCGCCTATGCCGCCGCCGTGGCCGCGTTTCAGGACGAAATGTGGAGCCGCTCGGAAACAGAGTTCGCGCAGTTCATACAAAAATACCCCAAATCCACCAATGCGCCGATGGCGTTGCTGCTGGAGGCGCAGGCGGAGTTCAAGAAGGGTGACTTCACAAACGCCATCGCGAAACTCACCGACCCAGACAATCTGGAGAAAGCGGCGGCTCTGGCCGATCAGTATTTTTATTGGACCGGGGAGGCGCAGTTCGCGAACAGCAATTTTCCGGCGGCGGCGGACACACTGGTTTCGCTGTCGGAAAATTTCCCCGAGTCACCAATGCGGTTGCGCTCGGTGGTCGAAGCGGCGGCGGCTTATGCGCAACTCGGTCACTGGCGGCAGCATGACGCGTTGCTTGAAAGCACGAACGGCGTCTTTCAGCGGGCGGCGCAATTGGATCCCGGAAACGAACTGGTTGTGGACGGGCAGTTGTCGCTGGAGAATTCGAAGTATCAGCAACGTGATTTTCCGGGCGTGGTCGCGGTTTATGAACTTTTGACCAACCAATGGCAGACGCTCAACCAGGTTCAGCAGTGTCAGGGCACATATCTGTTTTATCAGGCAAAAATGGAGCTGGGAGATCTTGCCGCGGCGCTGGCGTCCGCGACCAACCTCGTGCAGATTGCCAGCTCGCCAACAAATCAGGACTGGCTGGCCAGAGCCTGGGCATCACAAGGCGCGGTGCTGGAACAAATGATCCTCCTGCCGGAAGCAATCCAGGCGTGGCGGAACAATCTGACCAACGCGCCGGTGAAGCAGAAGCGGGAGGCGATTTTTAAAATCGCGGAACTGGAGATTGTGCAGGGGCAATTGACCAATGCCGAGGAGACGCTCACAAATTTCCTGGCGCAGTTTCCGGATTCAATCTCGGCGGACATCGCACTCCTGACGGTGGGTGAACTGCATTTGAAGGATCATGGGGCGACGAACCAGTTGTCGGCGGCGCAGGAATGTTTCGATCAATTTCTCCGCGTGTTCACAGACAGTCCGCTGACGGGCAAAGCGTATCTGGATCGCGGCTGGTGCGGATGGTTTGCGAAAGACATGACCAACAGCCTGGCCGATTTCGAAATCGCGGTGAAAATGTTGCCGTCGTCGGAGGACTTGGCCGTAGCGCGGTTCAAAACGGGCGACGCGATGTTTGCTCTGACAAATTACACGGGCGCGCTGGAAAATTACCGCGCGGTGCTGGACGATTTCACCAATTTCCCCGCCGTGGCCAGGGCGCTCGGCGACCGCGCGCTTTACCAGATTTTGCGGGCGGACCTGAAACTGGAGGACATGGCGGGAGCGGAGGTGGCGATGCGGAAATTGCTGGGGCGATTTCCGGCCAGCAATCTGGCGACCAACAGCGCGCTGCTTTATGGCGAGGGTTTGACGGATGCGCGCCAGCCGGCGGCGGCGCGCGAACAGTTCCAAAATTTTGAGACGCAATTCCCCGATACACTGTTGCGCCCGCAGGTGGAATTCGCCATCGCCCGCAGTTACGAACTGGAACAAAACTGGCCCGCCGCCATTGCCGGATACCAGGGCTGGCTGGATCATTTCCCCACCAACCAATTGCGGTCGCAGACAATCTACGCGCTGGCGCGGGCGAATTCCCGGGCCGGAAACGAAACGAACGCGTTCGGGCTGTTCACCAACTTCGTCGCGCAGTTTCCGGCCAGCGACCTTGCGCCGCAGGCGCAATGGTGGGTGGCCGACCATTTCTTCGGCCTCGGCGGGGCGAATTACGCGGACGCGGAGAAAAACTACGAACTGTTCTACCAGAATTATCCGACGAACTATTATGCCAATCTGGCGCGCATGATGGCGGGACGCGCCGCTGTCGCGCGACAGGATTACAAAGGAGCCATCAATTATTTCAGCACGCTGGAGGGGGACACCAACTGCCTGATGGATTTAAGGGTGCAGGCTGCCTTCGCCCACGGCAACGCGCTCATGCAGATGGATTCGGCGGAAACCAACAATCCGCTGGCCAATTTTTCGGCGGCGACCAATGTGTTTGCCCAGATTGTTCAATTGTATCCGACCAACGAACTCGGTGCGCGCGCCTGGGGCAAAATCGGCGAATGCGAATTTCAACTCGCTCATTACGACGCGGCGACGAACGCCTACGCGCAGGTTTTGAACACGAATGTGCAGGCAAACATTTCGTTGCGCAGCCAGGCGCAAATCGGCTGGGGCAACGCGCTGGAAAAAATGGCGGCGACCTTGACGGGCACAAACCAGACCGCTGTCTACCAAGAGGCGCGCGACAATTACCTGGATGTGTTTGATACTTGGACCGGGGAAAATCTGCGCGCCGGCGAAATGGCAGATCCGTTCTGGGTGAAGAAAGCCGGTTTGCAGGCGCTGCCGCTCATTGAGACGCTCGGCACAGCCGATCCAAAGAAGTTCATTGACCAGATGGAAACATTACTGCCGCAACTGAAGGACGCGCTGGAAAAAATCCGCGCGTCGCTTCCGCCGCCGCCAAAAAGTTGACGTGCCGTTTGACAAGCACGCAGGATGGGGTTAGTTTCAGCTTGAGGTTTGAGCAGACACGATCAACCTGCGCAGGCCTAAAAAATGCCGTTCCGTGAGATGCGGAACGGCTTTATATTTCAACCGGCAAACTCAGCCGTCAAATCCAGCTCTTCCGCACCATCCACGATTTGATGAGTTGCGTCAGCCCGACGTAGCAGACGAGTGTGACCGCGAGCAGCGGCCAGAACTGCCACGGCAGCGGCACGAATCCCAAATACCGCGCCAGTGGCGAAAACGGCAGCCACGCGCCGATTCCCATGACGGCGATGGTCATCATTGTCAGTTGCCAGCTCGCCCGCGACTGGATGAACGGAATCTGGTTGGTGCGGATGACGTGGACAATCAAAGTCTGCGTCATCAGCGATTCGACAAACCAGCCGGTGCTGAACAGCGCGGCGGCGTAGGTGTGGTCGGTGTCCTTGAAGTTGGCAAAACGTGTGATGAGTTCGGGCGTAGGCGGCACAAGACCGAGGTTGCTGCACTTGAAATAAAAATACATCAAGCCATACGTCGTGTAATCGAAAATGGAACTGATCGGCCCGATGAACAGGATGAACTTTCCAATCTCACCCATGTGCCACGGACGCGGCTTGGAGATGACGGCCCTGCCGACGTTATCGGTGGGAATTGGGACTTGCGAAAAATCGTAAAGCAGATTGTTCGACAGCACCTGGATCGGCTGCATCGGTAGAAACGGCAGCCAAGCGCTCGCACCAAGCACGCTGAACATGTTGCCGAAGTTGGAACTCGCGCCCATGCGGATGTATTTCAGGATGTTGACGAACACCTTGCGCCCTTCCAGCACGCCTTCCTCCAGCACCATCAGGTTTTTTTCCAGCAGAATCATGTCGGCGGATTCCTTGGCGATGTCCACGGCGGTGTCCACGGAAATACCCACGTCGGCGGCGCGCAGCGCGGGTGCGTCATTGATGCCGTCGCCCATGAACCC
>PLZL01000319.1 GCA_003152145.1 Limisphaerales bacterium | reverse complement strand
CACAAGCCGTTCGAGCTTTCCGGCGGCGAACAGCAGCGCGTCGCCATCGCCCGCGCGCTCATCAACGAGCCGGAACTATTGCTGGCTGACGAGCCGACGGGCAATCTCGATTCCCGCACCAGCGGCGAAATCATCGCGCTGCTCAAAAATCTTCGCGCGGACAAGCAAACCACGCTCGTCATCGCCACGCACGATGCCAAGATTGCGGCGCACGCGGAGCGGGTGATTGAACTCGTGGATGGGCAGATCAACACGGAGTAATGGAGTGATGCAAAAGGCGCCCTTCCCATACTCCACCACTCCATTATTCCAACACCCCCTTTCTCCATGAGTCAGGACTACTGGGAAGCCCGTTATCAATCCAGCGACATGCCGTGGGAAAAAGGCGCGCCATCGCCCGGCCTCGTGGATTTTCTGGCAGCGCAGCCGGATTTGCCGCGCGGAAGCGTTTGTGCGCCTGGTTGCGGCACCGGCCACGATGTTCGTGAGTTTGCCAAAGCGGGCTTTGCAGCGTTTGGTTTCGACATCGCGCCGGGTGCAATTGAGCTGGCCAAGGAAAAAACACGGGCCGATGGACTCAAGGCGAAATTCCAGCTTGCTGACTTTCTCCACGACGAGCCGCCAAAGAAATTTGACTGGTTGTTTGAACACACTCTCTTCTGCGCAATCAAACCACCGGAGCGCGACGATTACGTCCGAGCTGCGTTGCGCTGGCTGAAGCCGGACGGCCAATACCTGGCGGTGAATTATTTGATTCCCGACAAGGACGGCCCGCCGTTTGGCACAACCCGTGACGAATTGTGGCGGCGGTTTTCGCCGCATTTTGAACTGGTCGAGGAACTCGTGCCGCGTTCCTATCCAAATAGGACGGGACTGGAATTGTTGCTGTGGTGGCGGCGAAAAGTCCGTTGATAATTTCCCGCCCGGTTTTAAATTTTTGTTGTCATGCTTGAAGATCGAGATTACATGCGCCAGCCGGCTTATCACGAGCCGCGCGTGTCGTTTACCGTCGCGTTGCTGATTGTCAACGCGATCGTCTTCGTCATCCAATTGGCGGCGTCAAATTCGTTGAGCGGCGCGGATATTCAAGACCGGTATTTCGCCTTGAGTCTTGACGGTTTGAAACACGGATACGTCTGGCAATTGCTGACGTTCCAATTCATGCATTCCACCTCTATCTGGATGCATATTATTTTCAATTCGCTGGCGATTTATTTCTTCGGGCGTCCGGTGGAAACCGCCTTGGGCCGCCCGCGCTTTCTCACGCTTTATTTGTTGAGCGGAGTCATCGGCGGCCTCGTGCAAATGCTGTTCGCGCTACTGATCCCGCAATATTTCGACGCGCCGGTGGTGGGAGCCTCGGCGGGCGCGTCCGGGCTGGTCGCGGCCTTTGCCATCCTGCACTGGGAGGAGCGGTTCAGCCTTCTGATTTATTTCATTCCCGTTTCGATGACCGGGAAAACTCTGCTCATGGTCAGCCTCGCGCTGGCGTTTGTCGGCATGTTGACCCCCAGTAGCGGCATCGCCAACGCCGCGCACCTCGGCGGCATCCTGACGGGCGGATTTTACGTGCGCCTGTTCATTCAAGGCCAATGGCCGCGCTGGAAATTTCCCGCCCGCCGCTCCGCTCCGCGCGAACTTGCCGTCAAGCGCGCGGGCAAAGGCGCGCTCTGGCGTTCGGCGGCGGACAAACCGGACGACGAGTCCACGGACGAATTTCTGAAAAATGAGGTGGATCCAATTCTCGAAAAAATCTCCGCGCATGGAATCCACAGCCTGACGGCGCGCGAACGCGAGATTCTTGAAAAAGCCCGCACGAGAATGGCAAAGCATTGATTGGTTGTATCGTTGCAACAGACAACGCGCTGAGTGCCGCCAATGTAACGATTTTACGTTTCAACGTTTCAACGATTTGCTTATTCTCGTCCCATGATTACGCGCTATTCCCGGCCGGAAATGCGGGCCATCTGGACCGACGAAAACAAGCTCCGCCTCTGGCTGCAAATCGAACTGCTCGCCAGCGAGGCGCTCGCCGCCGAGGGCGTCGTCCCCAAGATCGACCTCGCCAAAATGAAGGCCGGCGCGGACAAATGGCTCGCCGACCTTCCCGGCCTCGTCGCCCGCCAGCATGAACTCGAAAAAACGCTCAACCACGATGTCATCGGCTTTACCACCGCTGTCGCCGAGAAAATCAACGACAACGCCAGCCGCTGGTTCCATTTCGGCCTCACGTCGAGCGATATCGTGGACACCGCCTTTGCCGTCCAGATGGTCCAGAGCGCGGACCTCCTCATCGCCGACGTGAAGAAGTTGCTGCCCATCATCGCCCGGCGCGCGAAGGAATATCAGATGACACCCTGCATCGGCCGCAGCCACGGCATCCACGGCGAACCGACCACCTTTGGCCTCAAGCTCGCGCTCATGCACGATGAATTTGACCGCGCGCTCGAACGCCTCCAACGCGCCCGCAAAATTGCCGCCGTCGGCAAGCTTTCCGGCGCCGTCGGCACCAACGCGCACCTTTCGCCCGACGCTGAGAATTTCGTCTGCAAACAACTCGGCCTCCGCCCCGCGCCCATCGCCACGCAAGTCATTCAGCGCGACATCCACGCCGAATTCCAAACTACTTTGGCGCTCGTCGGCGCGAGCATTGAACGTTGGGCCGTTGAGTTCCGCCATCTCCAGCGCACCGAAGTCCTTGAAGTCGAGGAGCCGTTCGCGAAGGGCCAGAAAGGCTCCAGTGCCATGCCGCACAAGCGCAATCCCATCACCTGGGAACGATTGACCGGTCTCGCCCGCGTCCTGCGGGGCAACGCCGTCGCCGCCCTCGAAAACGTCGCCCTCTGGCACGAGCGCGACATTTCGCATTCCTC
>PLZL01000091.1 GCA_003152145.1 Limisphaerales bacterium | reverse complement strand
GAACCGGGTCAGTGCCCGACGATTGTGTTGTTCTCATCTACCACCAATCAATTCCCCATCGGTCCCTCTTTTTCAATCACATCGTTCCGGCTTAGACCAACTCTCTGGGTGGCTCGGAAAGATGAGTCCGGTCACTCCGGTGGCCGCGTTCGAAATGAAAGCGGTCAAGACCGCCAAGTTGACCGCAAGTCAAATCATCTTTTGGATTGCATTGGCGTGGCGGCGTGATAGATTCAAATTGTCCCGGAAGAAACCAAACCAACCTATGAAAAAGCTCTCTATTTATCTCGCCCTGGCCGTTTGCGGCCTTTCACTCGCTGCCACGCAGCTTACCGCTGCGGAGGCCAAAACCTATCAAGTCACCGGCCCGGTGCTGGAAGTCAACGACAGCTGCATCGTCGTCCAGAAGGGCGAAGAAAAATGGCAACTTGCCTGCGACAAGGCCACGGCGGGAAAGGTCAAAGTCGGCGACAAGGTGACGGTCCAATATCAAATGGTCGCGAAGGATGTGGAAGTGAAGGCTGACAAGGCCGTGCCCGAGAAGAAGAAGTAGCCCGCTCTGAAAGCCTGATGGAACCCGGCACTGTCTCACGATAGGGCTTTTTCTTCTGCCATGAGACGTTTTGCATTCTGGCTGGCGGCTTGCGCGCCTTGCAAGGCGCGGATTCAGGTCGCGTGGGCGTCAAACTCAGGGAGCAAATTAGGCTGGAGGATGGCAATTATGACTCCACCGCCTTGATGCAATTCTCCATCACCAGTTTCCGCTCCAGTTCGCGCATTGAGGTCTGCGTTTGGCCGCTTACTTGTTCTTGAACAGATCCGGTGGGTTCAATTTCGGCGCGGTGTTTGTGGAGGGCTGGTTGGTGGTCGCTGGCTTTTGACCGTCAACAGGTTGCCGACTCCTTGAAGCACATTACCCGACTTGGAGTCCACCTTAACGCCGAGTTTCTCGGCGATGCCCACGCCGGATTTGAGCAGCATGCCGCCAAGCGCGAGTTCATTCAAATCGCTCTTTGGGTCTATGCATTCTCCTTGCTGATGGATAAAGGGTCTCGCACCGAGTTGGTGACCGGCTTGCCCAAGCGAGACTCCAACAGCCTCGCGACCTTCTGGCGACATTCCTCCCGCCGCTGGTCCAGCTTCATGCGATAGACCATCCCGAGGCCCACAAAGGCCAGGAGGCTGATCAGTGATCCCAGACCCAGGGCACAGATAAGATTCACGACGAATTGCGGCGCGTTGTAGGGAAAGTTGTCCACCAAAACCGTTCCGTAGCCAAGACCAGCCACAACCAGCGCAGTCAATATGGCCATCAGCCACACAGCGTGCCGCACACAGCGCGCGTCGCGTTGAACCTGAGTAATCCCTTCGTGCAGTTCCTGGTGCTCTGTGCTTTCGCCGTAGCGAAGGCAATGCCGCAGAAACTCAGTATGTTTTTGGTGCTCGCTCATCATCGTTCAAGCAACGCTGGTCACGCCCGGCATGCATTGGTTCAACGGGCAGATTACACCATCGGCCTGCCCCTCGCTATGGGGTATTCACCCCATACGGAAACTCACGAGTCACAGCCCCAGCACCCGGCACGTCTTGCGAAAGTGGTAGCCGTAGATGGAGAGAGCGACGGCCAGAGGAAGGTGGGAGGGGCGGCGGAAGAAAGTCCAGATCAGCAAGCCCCAGTAGTGGAAACGTTCGCGGCCAAAAATGCCGAGACGGACATTAGCATGGAGGAACGCCATGAAATATCGCCAGTTCAATGTGCCGGCGATTTTCGGCGGCGCATACTCGCGCAGGAATGTGCGGATCCGCTGGTAATATGGTCCGGGCGCATAAATGTGTCCCATCAGATTCCGGTAACCCTCGCGCAACGTCTCCCGGTTCATCCGCGGAATGAAGTTGGTTGTCCCGTCCAGGTTGTTGCCGGTGGTCCGGCCGAGCAGGCGGCCCTGGACGTTCAGCCGCTGGTGAAGCTTCGTGCCTGGGATGGCTTGCAGCAGGCCGACCATCGCCGTGACGATGCCGCTTTTCTGGATGAACTCGATCTGCCGCGCAAAAGTCGCGGGCGTGTCGCTGTCGAACCCGACGATGAACCCGCCCTGCACCTCCAGACCCGCGCGCTGGATGCGCTTCACATCGGCGACCAGGTCGCGCTTCTGGTTCTGGCGCTTGTTGCACTCGGCCAGGCCCGCTTCCTCCGGCGTCTCGATGCCGATGAACACCTGGTTGAAACCCGCCTCGACCATCATCCGCATCAACTCCTCATCGTCGGCCAGATTGATGGACGCCTCGGTGTAAAACACCATGCCGCGCCGGCCGTTCCGCCAGCGGATCAACGCCGGCAGCAACTCTTCCTTGAGCGCGCGTTTGTTGCCGATAAAATTGTCGTCCACAAAGAAGACCGGCCCGCGCCAGCCGTGCCGGCGGAGGCCGTCCAGCTCGGCGATCACCTGCGCCGTCGTCTTGGTGCGGGGCCGGTGTCCGAACATCGCGGTGATGTTGCAGAACTCGCAATCAAACGGGCAGCCGCGCGAGAACTGCACGCTCATCGAGCCGTAACGTCGCATCTCCGCCAGCTCCCACAACGGCGCCGGCGTCCGGCGGAGGTCGGGGAATTCTGACGAGGCATACACGCGGCGCGCCGCGCCCTGCGCGAAGTCGCGCAAAAACTCCGGCAGCGTCACCTCCGCCTCATTCAGCACGAAATGGTTCACTTCGGGAAACTGTTCATGGCCCAGGGTGAACAGCGGCCCGCCCGCCACGATCGTCTTGCCCGCAGCATGGCAACGCGCGACCAGTTCGTGCGCCGAGTCCTGTTGGGCGATCATCCCGCTGATGAACACGATATCCGCCCAGGCCAGATCTTTTTCGCGCAGCTTCCGCACGTTGACATCCACGAGGCGTTTCGCCCAATCATCCGGCAGCATCGCGGCCACGGTCAACAGACCGAGTGGCGGCAACGCAGCCCTCTTCTGGATGAATTTCAACGCGTGTTTGAAACTCCAGAACGTGTCCGGGAATTCCGGGTATAGCAGCAGGACCTTCATTCATTTCCAATCTTGCTCCAAAACCGCCCGCGCGCCATAAGGTGTTCACCCCATATACAGAATGAGACAATTGTCGGATGCTTACTTCGAATGGCGGCTCGCCGTTGAGAGATGAAGCATCCCGGAGAGTCCCGCTGGATTTGGCATGACATCATGAAACAGAAACTAAACGGGTTGTCACAACAATATGCGACGGCCTTGCGAAAATACATGAAGCAGGGGCGGCGCGCAAGCTTGCAGCCGGCGTTGGAACTGGGATGCCGGGCGGCAGCCCTCGGTCTGGAGAAGCTGGAACTCGCCCGGATTCACGAACGCGCGCTCGTCACACTGGATTTATCCAAAAGCAAGAATGGGCTGATGAAGCGGGCGGAGGATTTTTTTACCGAGGCGATCACCCCGATTGTGGAAACGCATCGCGCCGCGCGGCAGACCAAAGTTCACTTGAGCTGGCTGAATAAAACGCTGGGCCAGCGCACAGAAGAACTTGCGGCCACCGAGCGTCAACTGCAACGGGGGGTCGCCCGGCGAAAGGTCATGGAGGATGCCGCCGAGAAAAGCGGACAGCACCACAAGAAATGCCTGGAGGAATCGCTCGCACTACAAAAACGTTTACGGCAACTGACGCATCAGGTGCTGGCGGCGCATGAGGATGAACGCAGGAAGATCAGCCATGAACTTCAGGATGAAATCGGCCAGACGCTGCTGGGCATCAATGTCCGGCTGCTCTCGTTGAAACAGGAGGCCCGGAACAACACCCAGGGTCTCAAGAATAAAATCGCCAGCACGCAGCGGCTGGTGGTAAAGTCGGCCAAGTCCGTGCGCCGGGTCGCGCGTGAATTCGGCAGTTCATGAAACACAAGTTTTCCAGACGCTATCAGTCGGCGTTGCTGACCTATCTGAAGCAAGCCTCGGGAGGGCGCCTGCAACCGGTGCGCGGCATGGGCCAGCAGGCGTTGACTGCCGGGCTGCAGACGCTGGACATGGCCAAGCTCCATGAGCAAATCCTGATTACCCGGGTGTTGCCCGGCTGCCCGGCCGGCAAACGCGCCGCGCTCATCCGGCAGGCGGGGACTTTCTTTATCGAGGCGATCACCCCGATCGAGAAAGTTCATCGCGGCGCGCGGGAGGCCGCCATCCATCTGAATCAAATCGTTGAGATGTTGAGCCAGCGCACCGTGGAGCTGGCCGCCTCGAACCTGGAATTGGAACAGGAAATCGCCCAGCGCAGCGCGGCGGAGGCGGCGCTCAAAAAAAGCGAGCATCATTACAGCCAGTTGTTGGAACAGTCGAACCGCCTGCAGGAGCAGTTGCGTCAATTGTCCCGCCAGGTTCTCCTGACCCAGGAGGAGGAGCGAAAGGAAATCAGCCGCGAATTGCATGATGTCATCGCCCAGACCCTGACGGGCATCAACGTCCGGCTGGCGGCCTTGAAAAAGGAGGCCGCGGTCAACACCACGGGTCTCGACCGCAACATCGCGCGAACTCAACGGCTGGTTGAAAAATCGGTGGACATCGTGCATCGGTTCGCGCGCGAATTGCGGCCGGCGGTGTTGGACGACCTGGGGCTGATTCCAGCTCTGCATTCGTTCATGAAAAACTTTGCCGCGCGGACGGGCGTCCGCACCAGTTTGACGGCATTTGCGAAGGTGGAAAAACTGGACCCGGCCAGGCGGACCGCGCTCTACCGCGTGGCGCAGGAGGCGCTCACCAATGTGGCCCGCCATGCCCACGCCAGCCGGGTGGAAGTGATCATCCAGAAACTGCCGGACTGCGTTTGCATGAAAATAAAAGATGACGGCAAATCCTTCAAAGTGGAACGCGTGTTGCCTGCCAATGGCGGCAAACGCCTGGGACTGCTCGGCATGAGGGAACGGTTGGAGATGATCGGTGGCCATTTTGATGTCGAGTCCACACCGGGCAAAGGCACCACCGTCACGGCACAAATTCCGCTCCGCAGGGCCGCGCGCGCGGGGAATCCGCTGATGGAGTCCGCTGAAACCAAACCTTGAATTTTTATGAAACGAATTTTACCCGCGTCAATGAAAGGATGCTCTTGAATGAAAAATAACGGTCACAAATCCGCCTCCCCGGCGACTCTTTTGCCCAAGTGCCCCACCGGCATCCAGGGTCTCGATGAAATCACCGGCGGCGGATTGCCGCTTGGGCGGCCCACGCTGGTCTGCGGCGGCGCGGGGTGTGGCAAGACGCTGCTGGCTGCGGAATTCCTCGTGCGCGGCGCGGTGCAGTTCGATGAGCCGGGCATGTTCATGTCCTTCGAGGAAACGGAAGCGGAGTTGAAGGCCAACGTCGCGTCGCTCGGATTTGATCTGGCGGGCCTGGTCCGGCGCAAAAAAATTGTGCTCGACTACGTTCACATCGAGCCGAGTGAAATCCACGAGAGCGGCGAGTATGACCTGGAAGGGTTGTTTGTCCGGCTCAATCACGCGATTGATTCCATCGGCGCCCGGCGCGTGGTGCTGGACACGCTGGAAGCGCTGTTCGCCGGCCTGCGCAACGAGGCCATCCTGCGCGCCGAGTTGCGCCGGCTCTTCCGCTGGCTCAAGGACAAGGGCGTGACCGCCGTCATCACGGCCGAACGCGGGCGCGAACAACTGACGCGCCACGGGCTGGAGGAATATGTGTCCGACTGCGTCATCCTGCTCGACCATCGGGTCACCGAGCAGATTGCCACGCGGAATCTGCGCGTGGTGAAATATCGCGGCGCAATGCACGGCACCAACGAATTTCCATTTCTCATCGGTGACGAGGGCATCAGCGTGCTGCCCATCACGTCGCTGGGGCTGAATCATAAGATATCGGTCGAGCGGATTGCCACCGGCATCCCCNNCCGGCAAGACCATCGTCGCCGCCAATTTTGCCCAGGCCGCCTGCCGGCGCGGGGAGCGCGTGCTCTTCTTCTCGTTCGAGGAATCGCCCAACCAAATCATCCGCAACATGCATTCCATCGGGTTGCACCTGGAGCCGCTGGTCAAGCGCGGCTTGCTGCGGTTTCACGCGGCGCGGCCCTCGCTCTACGGACTGGAAATGCACTTGGCCACGATGTTCAAGGAGATCGCGACGTTTCAACCCCACGTCGTCATCATAGACCCGATCACCAGCCTGGTGGACGCAGGCACCGCCTCCGAATGCCGGGGGATGGTGACGCGGCTGGTGGATTATTTGAAGGCCGGACAAGTCACCACGCTCTTCACCAGTCTGACACAGGGAGGCCACGCGCTGCAACAAAGTGAAGCCTCCATGTCCTCGCTCATGGACTCCTGGCTGTTGTTGCAAGACATGGAAGGCAACGGCGAACGCAATCGCGTGCTCTACGTGCTCAAAGCGCGCGGCATGGCACACTCGAACCAAATCCGCGAGTTCCTGATTTCGGATCGGGGCGTTGACCTTGTGGACGCTTACATCGGTCCCAGCGGCGTCTTGACCGGCGCGGCGCGGGTGGCGCAAACCGCGCGCGAAAAAGCCGAAGCGCTGGCCAGCAAACAGGAGGCGGCCCGCCGCCAACGCGAATTGAAACGCAAACGCGCGGCGCTCGAACAGCAGATCGTCGGGCTGCGCTCCGAGCATGAGGCCAGCGCCGAGGAACTTCGTCAAATTGACGAACAGGTCGGAACGCAAACTCGCTTGCTGAGCACCGAGCGGACCGAATTGGGCCGCTTGCGCCAGGCAGATGTTTCGGTGGCGGCCTCCGGCTCGGAGCATCCTACGGCTCGGAGAGCCAGCGCGCGGCGCAAACCCAGACTTGGGAGGAGAAATTGATGAAAACCAAAACGGTGAAACGCCGCGCCGCCCCTCGCCAGCCCGCCAAACTCTGGCAACTGCGTCTTTACGTGATGGGCCAGACGCCCAAATCGCTGACGGCGTTCTCGAACCTGAAGAAGTTTTGCGAAAGCCACCTCAAAGGCCGCTATCGCATCACGATGATTGATTTGGTGAAGCAGCCCCAGCTTGCCAAAGGCGACCAAATCCTGGCCATTCCCACGGTGGTGCGCAAGTTGCCAAAGCCCGTGCGAACCATCATTGGCAACCTTTCCGATACCCAGCGCGTGCTCGTGGGCTTGGATTTGCGCGCTGTTGATTAACCGAGACGAACGCCCGTGAAAACAAACAAAACCAGCCGCGCGACACAGGCCTTTGAAAAGGCCCTGGCCCCCCGGCCCACGGGCAAATACGTCTTGCGACTGTTCGTGGCGGGGGCCACCGACCGATCGCGCCAGGCCGTCCTGCGTGTCCGTCAACTGTGCGAAGGAGAACAGAAAGACAACTGCACACTGGAAGTGATTGATATCTATCAGCAGCCCAAAATGGCGCGCGACAACCAGATCGTCGCGACCCCGACGCTCATCAAAGAATTTCCCCGGCCGGTGCGCCGGTTCATCGGCAANNCTGTTGAACACCGCCGGCCTGTTCGGCGAGTTGGACTTGCTCACAAAAGGAAAAATCACCGTTTGAAAACTGCTCGCCATAAGAGTGCCGCCCGCATCGCGCCCGCTGGAGTTCACGCTTTAGCGTG
>PLZL01000011.1 GCA_003152145.1 Limisphaerales bacterium | reverse complement strand
ATTGACGCCGTGCAAAGCCACAGCACCAGCAACCCGACTTCGTTCGCCCAGAAAGGCGGCGTCGCCGCGCTGACCGGTCCGCAGGATCATCTGCCCGTGTGGCTCGCGGAATACGACAAGCGCCGCCGCTACGCGCATCAGAAATTAAACAGCATTCCCGGCATCACCTGCGTCAACGCGAGAGGCGCGTTTTATCTGTTCCCGAACATTTCCGGGACCGGCCTCAAGTCCGCCGACTTTTGCGCGAAGCTGCTCGATGCGGAAAAGGTCGCTGCTGTTCCCGGCATCGCCTTTGGCGCGGACGATTACATTCGCTTGAGCTACGCCACCAGCATGGCGAACATCGAGAAGGGCCTGCACCGCCTTGATAAATTCTGCCAGAGCTTGTAGGACAGTGCTCTCAGCCTGTCTCTGAAAATTTTTGCAGGAAAGAATGGGCAGGCAAGATGCCGGCCCTGCCTGCCTGTGAATAGAAATGTGAATGGAAGTTCACCTGTTCGCCACCCTCCCGTAACACGACCCGCTTAGCCTTTCATCGTCCGACCATGAAAAAGATTCTCATCCTGACGGCCGGATTCCCTTCATCGCCAACAGCGATTTCCACAAGCCCAGGCACCTTTACTCGTGGAAGACCCTCATCCATGCCGGCAAAGACGCCGAAGCCATCAAGGATTGCATCCGCCGCAACGAACACGTGGCCATCACCCTTTACCGCGACTTCGCCGATGCCCAGCAGAAAGGCCACGGCTTCGATTTATCCGCCGACAATCTGCCTCACTTCCAAGACTGGTGGCTCCTGCGCGTGGTCATCCGTGTCGGTTTTTTTTACATAACACCGACGACGAGTCAATGCTTGCTAAGTTGTTGATTACAAACAAATAAGGAAATAAAAAACGATTTTATGATTTTTCATTAAGAAAATCCGTCGGATAAGCTTACAAAATATTCAACAACAATCGAAGATGAAAACCGATGGATGTTATGTAATTATCTTTAAATCAACATGTTGAAAGAAAAGACTTGGGAGCGGCGCGATTATTGCTTAATGAATTGCTAAATGAATTGAGACAGTATAAAAGAACTCGCTTTTTTCCATCATTTTGCCTCGATATGAAACACAGCACCAACTCGCAAGCGGAAGTGCCAGCCGACACGGCGTCTCCAGGACGGACGAATTCCCGCTGCCGCATTCTCCTGGTTGATGACGACCACGACCTCCGCAGTTTCAACGCCGCCCTGCTGGTTCAATCCGGTTACCACGTTGACACCGCCGGAGATGGCGCCTCCGGATGGAGGGCGCTTAAGGACCATCATTATGATGTTCTGATCACCGACAACACCATGCCGGGGGTGACGGGTCTGGAACTCATCAAGAAACTTCGTTCCGAAGACATGACGCTGGCGGTCATCATGGCGTCAGGAACGACGCCAACCGAGGAGTTGATCCAGAACCCGTGGCTGCGTATTGACGCAATTTTGCCGAAGCCATACAGTATCGCCGACCTGGTGAGAACGGTGGATGAAGTTCTGCACAAGTCCCGCACTGACCGCTAGGCGATTGCGGGTTTAATCCAATCGAATTTGACAGCAGTCAAAAAACGATTCGGGCAACAGTCGTCAGGAACCAAGAATAAAGAATCCAGTGAATAAACAACCATCCGCCCGAATCAAAACGAAATCCATTGTTGTTGCATTGACAACCTTCTTGCCTATATGCCGGAAAAGGCGTATTCGCTATAAGGCGTTTTACCCATTCCTCACGTGGCCCCGTTGAAGCAGAAAGACCACGGCTTCGATTCACCCACCTGCAATCTCCCTTACTTCCAGACAAGGTTAGATGGAAATTCAGATATAAGAGGGCCGGGGTGAGTGAGGACGTTCATTCAAAAAGGTCAAGGGCTACAGGCCGAAAATCAAAAGCTGAAATCAGACACGGATTGCACTGATTAACACGAATTGAATCGGTGAGAATCCGTGAAATCCGTGTCAGAGCCTTTGTGCCCGTTGCACCTTCGCGTCTTTGCGTTAAACAAATCCTGTTCCTCCTGTCAGAGAACCCCCACCTCACCATTCCCTCAAATCAAGGCCGGGCTGCAGGCGGGTTGGTCATTTGTGTGAGTTGCGCTTTAATCTGAACAAGGTCGCGTTTGATTTGAACCACGTCAGCCTCCAATTGCCTCCGCCGGGCGGTTTCAGCTTCATCCGGCGCCGTCAATTTGATTTGCTTCAGCAATTCACTGCCCAAGTCCGCTCCAACCCGCCTGGTTTCGGCATTGACCTTGTCCTCAATCCGGCTTTCCTGCGTTATCATGGCGTCCTGAATTTGCGCGGCGTAGAAATTCAACAGGTCCGTTTCATTGGTATGGTAGGAATACGCCAGCGAACTTTCCGTTTGCCGCTCGGTGTCGGCAACCTGCAATTCCGACTCGATATTTTTGTCCACCGCCAGCAGCAGATACAATGTGTTGGTGTGGTAGGAAAGCGCGTCGTCGCGGGCTTTTTCGAAGTAGAAATTATTTATCTTGTCCAGCATGGGCGCCAGCGACGCCAGTTGCGATTGAATCGCCGCCATTTGCTTGACCTGGGTTTGCTGGAGTTGAACCATCTGCTGCGAAAGAATTTTAATCTCCGCGGTGTTGATTTTTGTTTGTTTGCCGCAGCCACAGAGAAGGGTTGCGCCGGCGAGCGAGAGCAAAAAGCATGTCTTCTTCATATGGAATCAAATCAAACAGGTTAAAAACTTTGCCAAATGAGAACCTGCGGTTTTCCAGGCTCCAATTTGACTGCTCCAAACTGCACACGTTAAGAAACACCCTGCCGGTGGATTGTCAATGTGTTTGCATTGGCCGGTAGTGGTATAGTTTGAAGGAAGATAAATCATCCACCAATCAAAAGGAGCACGGCCCATTGCAACAATAACGCCATGAATATCATCTCAAGCAGGAGTTGGGCGTCCCTCTGTTGGGTGGTGAGGCGATGCCGGTGCCGGCGGAAAGGCATCAGTCCTCCCATTTGGTCCCACCGACCGGTGAGCCGGGTGCGAAATATCATGCGATGGCTTGTGTGGTCAAAGCTCATGCTCCGGCCAATTTAATTTGGCATATGACTATCATATCAGATTTACAATTTCTTTCAAGCTCCAAATGTGATCAGCAATCCCCGCTTCCATCGCTGGCGTCACGCGCAATGTCTGGTAAACGCGGGCGAAATTATAATGCATATAATGCAGGGCAATCGCCGCTTCGTGATTCTCAACCTTCTTTGAAAATGCGTTAGTCAACCGCGTGAATCGGCGCACGGCGCCGACGCTGCATCTCCCCATCTGTCATCCGCCATCGCCGGCATTCGCCGGGAAAGACGCCGAAGCCATCCAGGATTGCATCCGCCGCAATCAGTTTTCACTTTTTGGCGATGCTCTGATTTTATTGTGGGCAAAATTCAACTTTCAATTTCCGGAATGCCGGGAACCGGATTATTTCGGGGTTTTTTCGCGCGTTCAACCGCTTCTTTCTGCTGTTTTAAACATTCCGGGCAGATGCCATGCGTGGCGGGCGTGTCAAAACCTGGTTCCATGAAATCCTCCAGCCGCATCCATTCGCCTTTATAATCAATTCGGCGGCACCACGCGCAGACGCGCATGAATTTTTCNNTTGATCAGTTCATCCAGATAACTGATCACCATGATCCCCAGAAAACCGAGGTTTTGATATAAAACTATCCTTGTCAGTTTCGAACTCGCTTTCATACATAAAAAGATGATTCGCGGAAGGCATCGCGTGCCTCCCAACTCTCCAGCCGCCTCATTTTCGGCCAAAAATTTAGCACTTAATATGCTAACAAGATTCCGCGGCTCGTTCTTTTGATGCGCCGTCGCAAACGGCCTAAACGTTCTGCAAACAACAGGCATTTCCAGCATTCCGCACAACAAAAAATTCGGCGCAAGATTATCCGGGCACGATTGAAGTCCACAAACAGGACAAGTATGGCACGAATTACACGACTTGAGCCGCGCGGGAAGCGGCGAAAGGAATTTGTCACGCATTGCGGACGAAGGTTCGTAGGAACCGAGAGAGCGGGAGCGAACGAGTCCACTCACATCAATTCAAAATGAGCTGAAGGCGCAACGGAAGAGCCGCTAATCCCCGCTCCATTTGTAATCATACCCGGCAGGCGGGTCATACCAGATCATTGCCATGAAATAATCAGTGTTCGAATACATCCTGATGTAGTCGGCGTGGCCATCCGCGAAACTGATCATGCTCATGGAGCCGTTGACTCCGGAGAAGCCGTCAGGAATTTCTTTCGGTTCATGCCAGGGAAAAGGATAACCGGCTGCGAGTTCAAAAAGCAGAACGGTTTTGACCGGGTCTTTTATCGCAGCGAGTTTCCGGCCAAAAAGGCCGGGAAAAGAAGTCGCGCCGGGCATTGTGGGCGGCGTGTCAATTTCCCCGCCGCTGCCGTTGTATCCGTAGCTCGAATAGTCCGAATACTCTTGGTTGTGCGAACTCTCCGCCAAGTGTGCCCAGTCGTTGTAAAACCATGTGTCTGCCGGGCAGGCAAAGAGCTTGTCCTGCGGCGACGATGCGCCCTGGAGTCCGGCATAATTCTTCACGAGACCCTTGTAAACAATTTCAAAGGAATTGGTGTGCATTCCGTCGGCCTGGGTGTTCGGCACGGCTGGCAGGGTGTCATCATTGTCTCCGGCATACAATTGAACCGCGATATTGATTTGTTTCAGATTGTTCAAACACGTCGTTCGGTGGGCCCGCGCCTTTGCCTTGGACAACACCGGCAGCAACAACGCGGCGAGAATGGCGATGATGGCNNTGATGGCGATGACCACCAGCAGCTCCAGCAGCGTGAACGCGCTTCGCGGTTTGAAGGCCGATTTCATGGGCCGCTAATCTCCGCTCCTTTTGTAATCGTATCCGCTGGGAGGGTCATAACAGCACGACGTCCAGTTGTTGCCGAAGGTTGAGTTCCAATAAATCTTGATATAATTGACGTGGCCATCCACGAAACTGACCATGTTTTTGGCGTCGTTAAACTCGCATTGCCCCGGAGGCAGGCTTTGCGGTTGATGCCAGGACCAACAGAGGAAAGCTGACATATCTGTCAGGAGAAGAGTTCTGACCGGTTCTTTGATTGAGGCTTGTTTCAGGCCAAAAACGCCGGGCCAGGAAGCCTCGTTGAAGTAATCCGGGGGCGGGTAGTTGGTGAATCCATTCCCGCCATTAAATCCATAACTCGAATAATCGGAATCGAGCTGGTCATGCAAACTCCGGCTCTCGTAATCCATGCTGGGCCAATCATAATAGAACGTGTCCGCCGGACAGGCGAACAACTTGTCCTGTGACGACGAAGCGCCATGGAGTCCGACATAACTTTTCACGAGCCGCCTGTAAAAGATTGAGAAGTGATTGCTGGCGTAGCTAACCGCGGTCACGTCCGGCGTGGACGGCAGGGTGTCGCTGTTATCTCCAGCTTACAGGTGCACGCCGAGACTGATCTGCCGCAAATTATCGAGGCAAGCCGTCCGCTGCGCCGACGCTTTTGCGCGGGACAGGGCCGGCAGCAACAACGCGGCGAGAATGGCGATGACGGCAATGACGACCAGCAGTTCAATGAGCGTGAACGCCTGCTGAACGTTGCGCGCCGCGGGAATGATTCTCTTCATAGCTTTACCTCATGTTAATTGTTAATCTCTCTTAAGTCAAATGGCCATGGTGAGATGGTGCGCGATACAGGGATTGAACCTGTGACCCCCACCGTGTCAAGGTGATGCTCTACCACTGAGCTAACCGCGCCCCCGCTTGCACCAAACGTAGGCCAAATACGCACCCGTTTGCAAGGCAAAATGCTAAAAGCTCAAGTATCCGAATTGAATCGAGGGCTTTTGACAATTTCAGCCTTTAGCGTTTAGCCTTCAACTTGTGCGCATCATAAAGAATCTCGCCTTGGTCGGTTTCATGGGCACCGGCAAATCTGCCGTCGGTCGCCTCGCTGCTGAGTCGTTGCAGTTCGAGTTTGTCGATACCGATGAATTGATCGAAGCCCAATGCGGCCTGTCCATCGAGGAAATATTCAAAAACCAGGGCGAGGCCGCCTTTCGCCAGTTGGAACATGACGTGGTCCGGAATCTGGCCCAGCGGCAAAAGACGGTCATCGCCACCGGCGGCGGTATCGTGATTGACCCAGCCAATCTGGTCAGTCTTAAAACCCATGCTCTGGTCGTTTGCTTGTGGGCCTCG
>PLZL01000163.1 GCA_003152145.1 Limisphaerales bacterium | reverse complement strand
ATCATCGGCATGGGCGGCATCCAAAACGCGGACGACGCCATCGAATTTCTCATGGCCGGAGCGACGGCAGTGGCCGTGGGCACGGCGAATTTTTATGAGCCGCAGACGGCGTTGCAGGTGATTGCCGGCATCGGCGAATTCATGGAACGAAAAAAAATCGGCGACGTGCGCGAGATTACCGGCAGCGCCCGGACGGTTTAGTCAGATTCACCGCCCGAACCGCAACCGATTTAACCCGCGAACAAGCAATCAACGCCATCAGTTGTTTCTCGTTTTGAAGGTGACGGTGACTGGATCCAGCGGCACACCGCCAGCACTCTGGAAGTTTTTGTGCGATGGGCTGTTCACGCCCAGCCGATACACCTTGCCCGGCTCCAGTTCCACCGGCAATACACAGGTCATGTGGTCATCGGTCCAATATGCCTGTTTGCCCTCTGGAATCTTTGGGAAATCGGAACCGCCACCCGTCCACGAACGACCTTCTCCCATCGGGACATTGAAGGTGACACGGATTTCGGTCAGCTTCGGATCCACGTCCATGGTTCCGTTCTTGGGATTGAGGCCGACAATTTGAGGCTTGGCGGTCTTGCGTTTCAAATCCTGACTGGCACCCGTTGTGGTGAAGTAGATCGCCGACGGCCGGGCGGGCACCCCTTTCGCACTGCTAAAGTTCTGGAAACTCTGGGAGTTGATGCCAACCCGGTAATAATGCCCGGCTTCGAGTTTGACGGGCAGGACACAAGTGCGCTTGTCGCGCCAGATTGCCATTTTTCCTTCAGGGCTTGGAGGATAGTCAGGCCCGCCTCCCGTCCAGGAGGAGCCCTTCTCCATGTCGCGGTCGAAGGTGACGGTGATTTCCGCAAGGGCCGGGTCAACGTCTATCTCGCCCACACGCGGCGACGTGGCAATGATCTGTGGCGGGCCCTGTTCGTCTGCTGTGCCCGCCTTGCCCGCATCAGACGTCGCGGGACTGGTCGGGGATTGTGCGTTGGTTAATGTGACTATAGCCAGTCCGGCGAACACCGCCATTGCCGCCAGCGGCCAACGGTTTGTTTTTTTGAATTTCGCTATCATGCTGATTCTCCTTCTCATTTGGTTTTTGTTTTCCAGGATTCCGACCATGCCAGGCGACCGAGTCGGGCGACAAAAGGTTTCGAGCAGCTTGATGATGGTCTGTCCGTAGGATTGATTTTCCGCGTCCCGGGTGTGCGCAAGAACCAAGGCGTCACAGGCCAGTTCCCGGTCGGCCTGCATCCGGCTGAACGCGAACCAGACCAGCGGGTTGAACCAGTGCAAAATCAGCAAGCCAGTGGTCAGCCAGTTCAGCAGGATGTCTCCCCGCTTGACGTGGCCCAACTCGTGCAGAAACACGTAGCGTAACTCCGCCGTGGAGAAATTTTGGGCGAACCGGGCCGGCAAGAGCAGCCGGGGCCGGACGAAGCCATGAAGCGACGGGCTGCCCACGGCGGACGTTTCAATCAACGTCAACGGTGTGTGGACACCCACCTCTTGCTTGCAATCTTCCAGCAGGTTCAACATCGTCGGATCCGTCACCGGGCGCTGTCGCCGGATGCTAGTTCCAAGCCGACGGCTGATGACCAACAGCATTCCTGCGAGCAACACCACGCCGGCCAGCCAAAGTCCGGCCAGCCAGACCTGCCAGGAAAATGGCCGCGTAAATATCGAGGGCGCAACCGCAGGACTGGAATACAATTCATCCTCTGCGACCGCCGCTGGCGTCATCGTGTCAGCCGTTGAAACAGAGGACAAGGAAACCGGCGACTGAAACCAGTTGAAAAGGCTGACGCGGCTTTCCGGCGCCCACGGCAGAGCCAGCCGGAGCACGACCAGCAGCCAGAGCGCATGACGCCAGCGCGGCGCGAGTTGCCGCCGAAACAACCATTGAGCCAGAAACACCAGCACAATCAACGCCGATGCCTGCCACGACGCGCGCCCAAGCCAGACAAGAAATGAACCCGTTGAGTCCAGATGCAGTTGCATGGTCATGGCGCCTTTTGTTTGAGCAGCTTTTTCAATTCCCGGACTTCTTCAGCCGAAAGTTTTTTGCGCTCCACAAAATGCGCCAGCATGGGTTTGAGCGCGCCGCCAAATACACGTTCGAGGAACGTCTCACTCGCGGCGCTGACACATTCGTCTTCCGTAACCAGCGGTCGGTAGAGATATGCACGCCCCTCCTTCCGAAAGCCCAGCGCCTTCTTCCCCGTCAGCCGGTTGAGAAAGGTCTTGATGGTCTTGGGATGCCACGAGCGATCGGCGCGGACGAGCGCCGTGATGACTTCGTCCGCCGTGCAGGGTGCCTTGGTCCATACCACCCGCATGACTTCCCACTCGGTTTCTGAGATTCTCGGAACGGTTTTCATCGCGCATTCATTTGATTACATTTGTAATTGATTTTTCAAAGATTACAATAGTAATCCATAGGTGTCAACATATTATTTTGAACCGCCCTGAGAATTGGCTTTAGATAAGCTGATTTTACTGGACATTTTCCGCGGATTTTGATAACAGGAATTCATGCGTTTCAAAGTGTCCCGCTACGGGTGGCTGCCCGATTTGCCGGACCACCGCGACCAACCCTACGCCGCACCGGTGGAATTGGCCGGGGTGCTGCCCGCGAAGGCGGATCTGCGCCCGCAATGCCCGCCGGTTTACAATCAGGGACAACTCGGCAGTTGCACGGCCAATGCCATCGCCGGCGCGATCCAGTTCGACCGGCTGAAACAGAAGCTCGCGCCGGATTTCACGCCGTCGCGGTTGTTCATTTATTACAACGAGCGCGTCATCGAGCACTCGGTGACCTCGGACAGCGGCGCGCAAATCCGCGACGGCATCAAGAGCGTCGCCAGGCAGGGCGATTGTCCCGAAACGGAATGGCCGTATGCCATCGCCCGCTTCAAAACCAAACCGTCCGCGAAATGCTACGCCGACGCCCGCAAATACAAGGTGGTCTTGTATCAGCGCGTGACGCAGACGTTGAGCCAGCTCAAGGGTTGCCTCGCTTCGGGTTATCCGTTTATCTTTGGCTTTACGGTTTATGAAAATTTTGAAAGCGCGTCGGTCGCCAAAACCGGCCATGCCTCGCTGCCCCGAAGTGGTGATGCAGTCATCGGCGGCCACGCGGTGGCCGGCGTCGGCTACGACGATGCGAAGCAATGGTTCGTCGTCCGCAATTCGTGGGGTGCCGGCTGGGGAATGAAGGGCTATTTCACCCTGCCCTACGCCTATGTCACCGACGCCGGCCTGGCCGGCGATTTTTGGACCGTCCGCATTGTCCAGTAAATTCAGAAACCAAAAACAAAAACATCATGACACTAACCAAACGCAACCTCGTCACCCGCATCAGCGGGGAAACCGGCCTCACCCAGCAGCAGGTTTTCGACGTGGTGCAAAAAACGCTGGACCACATCGCCGAGGCGCTCTCCAAGGGCGACAAGGTGGAACTGCGCAACTTCGGCGTCTTCGAAATCAAAATCCGCAAGGCGCGCGTCGGTCGCAATCCCAACAAACCGGAGGCCGACGTGTCCATCCCCGCTCGCGCCACCGTGAAATTCAAGGCCGGCAAGGAAATGCGGATTGACGTCCTCAAGCTCACACCCAAGGCATGACGGGGCGTTGAAGTGTGGTTCGGGAAATCGGCGTCTCATCGCCCCGGTGTTTCATCGCTTCAGTTCCGCAGCCCCGGTTGAATTACTGATTCGCCTTCTCTTTTCGCCGTGCGTGCTTTAATTTTGGGCCATGGAACGATTGCCCGGCTTTCGCGATTTTTATCCCGAACCCATTCCCCATGCCGATGTGTGGAGCGCCGACGCGCGTCAATACATTTTTGAAAAATGGCGCACCGTCGCACGGCGCTACAATTTCCGCGAATACGACGGCCCGCCACTCGAATCGCTCGAACTCTTCACCACCAAAAGCGGCGGGGAAATCGTCGGCCAGCTTTACAACTTCGTGGACAAGGGCGACCGCGCCGTCGCGTTGCGGCCCGAAATGACACCGACGCTCGCGCGCATGATTGCCGCGCACGAACGCAATTACAAAAAGCCCGTCAAGTGGTTCGCCGTCCCGCAACTTTTCCGCTACGAGCGCCAGCAGAAAGGCCGCCTGCGCGAACATTTCCAGTTCAATGCGGATTTGATTGGAGAAAACGACCCGGCGGCGGATGCGGAATTGATTGCGCTGCTCATTGACGCGCTGCGCGCATTTGGTTTGACCGAAAAAGATTTCATCATTCGCTTGAGCAGCAGAAATGCGTGGCAGGAATTTTTTGAAGGCAGATGGCAGAAGGCAGAAGGCAGAAATAATACAAGTGACGCTTACGCCTTTTATCAGGTGATTGATAAATTGGAACGAACCCCGTCTGAAGAAACCGAAAAGAAATTGTCCTCGCTCGGATTTTCTCTCGCGGAAGTAAATCAATTCATCGAATCCGGCAAACCGACCGTCGAACTCGAAAGCATTCTGCAAAATCTTGCCGCGCGCGGACTGAAGGATTTCGTGAAGGTGGATTACCACGTCATTCGCGGGCTGGCGTATTACACCGGGGTGGTGTTTGAAGCGTTCGATGCCAAAGGCGAGTTCCGCGCCATTGCCGGCGGCGGACGCTACGACAACCTGGTCAAACTCATCAGCGGCGGCAAGGTGGATTTGCCCGCGCTCGGCTTCGGCATGGGCGACGTGGTGCTGCTGGAACTGCTCAAGGCGCGCGGCCTGCTGCCGAAATTCGACACCACCACGGACGTTTTCGTTTTGATCGAAGATGAATGCCTGCGCGCACAATCGCTGAAGCTCATTCACGATTTGCGCGCCGGCGGATTTGCCGTGGAATATCCGCTCACGCCCGCCAAGCCGGACAAACAGTTTAAACGCGCGCAGGAATTGAAGGTGGCGAACATCGTGCAGCTCGAAAACTGCGATTATGTCCGCATACGTGATTTAAGGTCGCGGAAGGAAATCGTCGTTGGGGTGGCTGATACGGCGAATCACCTGTGAAAAATTCATGGTCATAGAGTCCATTTCCAACCGCATCGCAGCCATCGCCGGCGACATCACGCAACAGCGCGTGGAGGCGATTGTGAATGCCGCGAACACGACGTTGCTCGGCGGCGGCGGCGTGGACGGCGCCATCCATCGCGCCGCCGGTCCGGAATTGCTGGCAGAATGTCGCACACTCGGCGGCTGCCCCACGAGCCACGCCAAAATCACGAGCGGCTACAAACTCCCCGCCAAATGGGTCATCCACACAGTCGGTCCGGTCTGGCACGGCGGCGACCACGGCGAGGATGAATTGCTCGCGAGTTGTTATCGAAGTTGTTTCACGCTCGTTGAGCAACACGCAATCAAAACCGCCGCCTTTCCGTGCATCAGCGCCGGCGCTTACGGTTTTCCGATGGATCGCGCGGCGCGGATAGCCGTTCGCGAGACGAAAGATTTTCTGGAGGGGAACCAGCCGGTGGAAAAGGTGATTTTGGTTTGCTTCGGCGCGAATGCGCTGGAAATTTACAGGATGGCCTTGCAGGAGATTTAATCGGTGGGGCGAGGTGCTGACGAACCGGCTCGCGAGGACGCTCACCCCACCAAACAAAAAAAGCGAGGCTTTCGCCCCGCCTTAGCAAAAATTTTGTTCGCGGAATTACTTCGCCGGTGCAGCCACGGCTTTTTCCTGTTTTTCATTTACCAGCGTCGCGCCCTTGCCGAGGC
>PLZL01000446.1:4934-32017 GCA_003152145.1 Limisphaerales bacterium | reverse complement strand
GTTTTGGTGCACATGATTTCTGCATGAATGAGGTGAAATGGGTATTCAGGCTGACATTGACAATGTTACTGCCACCCAACGCGGATGCGGTAATAGTAAGTGCCATTGGTCGCTGAGGAGTCTATGTAGCTGCCGCCGGACAACAGTGAAGGCGGGTTGGTGAAAATGTCCTGCCAGACGTTGGTCCCACCCAAGCTCGAAGAGCGCTGCACATACTCAAAGGAGTTGGGGCCACCGGACCAGTTCAAAAACATCCCACCAGACTGAACTTGAACCGAGTTAATCCTCAAGCAAGAATTCGTGCTATTGGGATCAGTATCAGCAAGGAACTCGGCAAAGTTGCTCATGCCGTCATGGTCAGTGTCGGCATTGGGATCAATGCCCACAAAACCGAAATGGGCAAGCTGCCACCAATCAGGAATTCCGATTCCATCAGTGTCGGACGAGATTTCGCGAATACAATTGTTCCCCGAATCAGCCACATAAATATTGCCAGAAGCATCCACTGCGACGGCTCCAAGTTGAGTGAAGGCAGCCTGGATGCCTGGACCATTTTGGTAGCCGAATTGTCCAATGCCTGCGAGCGTCGAGACGTTGCCATTTGTGGCAATTTTGCGAACACGGGTCGTATCGCTCACGATTAGCCCTCCATCAGTGTAGCGCGCTAAATCCAATGGCTTTTGAAACTGGGCGATTTGGCGCGGGCCATCAGTATAGCCCGGTGAATCCCCGGCATAGATGTTGTAGCCGCCGCCCGGAGACAGTTCAACAACTCGCCCGTATGCCGCAATTGTGTTTGCGTTTATTGTGGCGAAAAGGCCGCCTGCATTGTCCAGAGCAAGACCAATATGAGTGCTCCAGTCTGGAGGACAGCAATACCCCGGTCCCGCGAAGTTGCTAAATGTGCCATCCTGATTTACCGCAAAGACTTCCAGTAATCCGCCGACATAGACAGTCCCGTTGGTATTTATAACCAACTGCCATAAAACCGGTAGTTGATAGGGTGAGTATGCCAGGTTTGCCAGTGTAGTGACCGTGCCGTCGGATAAGATTTTTCTGAGAAGGTTGTGGCCAGAGTCGGCAACATAAAGATTCCCAGTTCCATCTAGCGCCACACCAGTCGGTGCACTAAAACTCGCGTTAGTTCCAATGCCGTCAGCCGAGCCGGGCGTGCCAGATCCCGCCACGGTCACAACTTGGCTGTTTGTCAGGATTTCCCGGATGACATTATTGCCAGTGTCGGCGACATAAACATTGCCTGACGGGTCAACGCAGACCCCTTGCGGAGCATTAAATTCGGCTTGCAGTCGCAGCCCGTTGGTGAAGCCGGCTTGCGACTGGCCTGCATAAGTCTGCACCACGGTGGATTCATAATTCAGGAGGCCGTAGTTTGCGGTTGTCATCTGACTGGGAGCGTAATTGTCCGCCCAGGCTGCTGCATTAAGCGTCGAATTCCCAAAAAACGGGAATGGTCCGGTGTAAAGGGGGGAGGCCTGAGTTGGCACCGTGCCATCGGTTGTGTAATGGATTTGACCACTAGGAAGCACGCACGCTATGGATGCTAAAGTCCCATTGGTAATAACAGCACCGCTCACAGGTGAAATTTCTGGAGTCGGCACAACGGTCCAGTCAAAAAACACGCTTGATATTCCGCTATCCTGATACCCCGGCTTGATTCCAATCGCCTGAAGCGTTGTGTTCCCGTTTATCAGCAGGGGCGCAGTGTATGTTGTAGAACTCAAAGTAGGGTAAGAGCCGTTCAAGGTGTAATGTAAAGTCGCTCCCGAAGTTGCCGAAGAAATGGCCACAGACGTTCCATTTGTGATGGGACCTCGGTTCGGTGTAAAGGCGGGTGCCACAACCTGGAATGAAAAATTGGCGGCAGTGACCGCGCTTGGGGAAAGGTCAGCACGGTAAGCGCGAAGTTTGAGTGTCATTGTTGCGCCAACTGGGATGGCAGAACCGGACGAAACGGCAGGATCGAACTCCGAGGGGTCGCGGCCATCGGTCGTATAATGAATCATTGCCCCCGGCGTGACCGTGCTAACAACAACATTTTGATCATTATTGAATGATCCACCGTCGGGGCTCATGACCGGGGCAAAGGCGCTGTAAGAATCGTTTATCTGATAAACAATTCCATTATAATAATCGGCTAAATAGAGTGTTGCCGTGTCATCTTCGCCGAACGCGCTGATCCAGAAGTGGGATGCAGGAGGGGCAGGATTGAGAAGGATCTGACTTTGCCAGTTTGTGCCGAATTGTTTTGATGCCCAAACCCAGCCTGCCATGAAATCGCCGTAGAGGTAAATTCCATCCATCCGGAGATCACTCGGACCTCGATAGACATAGCCCCCGATGACTGCGGCTGACCCACCAGCAGGAATCGAACTATGAGTATACCAAACCACGGGCGGCGTGAGAGCGGAGAAATTCGTAAAGCCCGGCGGCGGACTGTAAATGCTCGGGCCTTCCATGATGCGCCAACCATAGTTTTGCCCCCCGGCGGAACCTGCCGGCTGAAAGTCAATTTCCTCATAACGATTCTGTCCGACGTCGCCGATGTAAAGGTCGCCGGTTAGGCGATCAAAGGAAAATCGCCAGGGATTGCGCAACCCCAAGGCCCAGATTTCCGGCGAGTAATTTGTATTGCCAACGAAGGGGTTGTCCGGCGGCACGGCATAAGGCGAACCGCCTCCCTCAACATCAATGCGTAGCAATTTGCCTAGAAGCGTGGACGTTTTCTGACCATTTTTCAACGGGTCGCCTTCTGAACCACCATCACCAACACCAATGTAAAGATCGCCATCCGGCCCAAACGCGAGTTGCCCGGCATTGTGATTGTTGTATGGCTTGGGAATAGTCATGACAACTTGTTCACTGTTGGTGTCAGCAACATTTGAGTTGGTTGAAGTGAGGAAAAATCGCGAAATAACCACCGCACCATCCGTTTGCCGGGTGTAATCCACATAGAAGTGATTATTCGTTGAAAATCCTGGCGGAAACGCCAGCCCCAACAAACCCTGTTCCGCGCCAAGACTCAAGACTCGTTGGATGATGTTCAGAAACGGTTGCGTCACGACGCTATTTCCCTGAACAATCCAGATGCGTCCGCTCTGCTCCGCAACAAACAACCGGGCGCTGTTATCTCCGGCGTGAGTAATGACCACAGGATGATTGAACGTGTTGGATACAGCCTGTGTGAAACCAAGCAGAGGCCAGTCCACCTTCCCAGGATACGGGTTGCTAACCGACAGGTTGACGGTAATGGTGTTCGTAAACCCAAAGGCATTGGAGAGAGTAAGAAAATAGGCGCCGGCGTTGGTCGGCTGAAGATTCATCAAACGCAACAATAGATTGGTCGCGCCGCTGATTGCGCTGCCATTGAACCACCATTGAGAAAACAATGGGGCTGACCCGTAGGCCAGCACCGGCAAAGCGACCTCACCTCCGGGCAGAAACGACCCTGAAATCGGTTGTTGATAAATCACCGGCGGCGAATCAACCACAACGATTGAATAAAGGGTGTTAGTAACAACCCCAAACTGATTGCTGGCGCACAAAGCATACAATCCGGCATTTGTAAACTGAATGTTTGCCAGCACCATGCTCAGGTTTGTTGCGCCGTGTATGTTGCCACCCTGAAACTGCCATTGATAAAAAAACGTTTGATTCCCGGTCACCGTGGCGCTGAGAATCCAATTGGTGCCTGCGGGAAGCGTCAAGGACGCTAAAGTGCTTGTAATCGCGGGCGGGTCATTGACCGTGAGAACAACTTGAGCACTAATAGCCGTGCCGTAGACATTTGAGACTACAACCTGGTAGATTCCGGCATTCAAATCGTTGACATTGGTTAATGTCAAAACGGAATTCGTAACCCCCGACATCACACCGTTGTTGAAATACCATTGATATGATAGCGGAGGAGCGCCTGCTGCGGCCACCGCAAATGTAGCAGTCGCACCCGCCACCTGAACTTGATTGGTCGGTTGAGTGGTGACACTCGGTGGAAATGGTTGGACTGTCACGTTTGCAGGTGAACTTGGAACAGCGCCGTAATGATTGCTGACGAGAACGGAATAACTGTCGGAATCGGATACCTGCACATTAACCAACGCCAGCGTGCTGTTGGTCTGGCCAGCGAGATTTGTTGTGCCACGGAACCATTGATAATTCCACAACGATGCTCCGACAACGCCAACGCTCAGGCTTAGGTTGGTGCCCGCGAGTCCACTGGTGTCCGCCGGCTGCTGGGTGATCACAGGTTCCAAAGTAATTCCGAAGCTGACTCCGTAGCCGGTTGTTATCGCGACCAGATTGGTATATGGCGCGGGCCCGTTCAAAGGGCCAAAGGTGTTGTCACCCCATCCCAACACCATTCCATCGTTTCTCAGTGCCAGAAAATGCGCTGCTTCGCATCCAGTGGCGATGGCGACGATATTTGTCAGCCCGATAGGGTAGTTGGTCGCCCCGTTGCCCCAAGCCACGAAATCCCCGTTGGTTGTCAGGGCGAGGCTTGCGTTGGCGTTGGCCGCGACGGTGACGACCCCAATCAGACCCGGTGGCACGTCACATTGCCCATTATCATCCGCACCCCAGGCGACCACGGTTCCGTCGTTCCTTACTGCAAGACTGTGGTATCCACCGGCAGCGATTGCGATAACATTGGTGAGACTTGCTGGCACTTTAATGACGTTCGTATCCTGCCCAACTGCACCCCACGCCCAAACCTGGCCATTTCGAGTGAGTGCCAGACTATGGTAACCCCCTGCCGCGATTGCCGTGACATTTGTTAGAATTGGCGGAATGGAAGTCTGCCCGTTATTATTATCTCCCCACCCGACAATTTTGCCGTCAGCCTTCAGAGCCAGGCTATGCACCGCTCCCGAAGCAATTGCCACAACATTGGATAGTCCCGAAGGCGGACTTGCTGCCCCTAAATCATTCCCATTCCCCCAGCCAACTACAGTCCCTGCACTCGTTAGGGCCAAACAGTTTTCTTCGCCAACCGTCGCGGCTACTGCATTCGTCAGGTTTGTTGGTGGAGTGAGATCAAACCAACTGACTGATCCCCAGCCGATCACAGTTCCTGCCGGTGCAGAACAGGCAGAATGAGTTAAAAGTCCCGCTAGTGCCATGCACATCGCGCAAACCAGACGCTGTAATTGTCGCCAAATCTCGCGAAGCGGCGTTACCAATTTACGTAGCATTGTTTCTGGACTCTCCATCAGAGCGCTGATATAGGCAATAAACCTACTTGATGCAAGCAAATACGCTCTTTGCGAGTGTGTCCGAAAGGATTTCACCATAAACCTCGTGCCGAGAATACGCATCGGTGTTCGAGCTTACGCAAACCCACAAGAAATACAGAAGGCACCGCCTTGTCGCTGCGACGGGAGCGGGGTTTTCACCCGGGCTTTCAACAGCACTCCTCTCCTCCAAATTTTCTTTGCTGACAATTTTTTTCTTTCGAGAGCAATTGCGCCAACGCGCGTGAGATGGTTCCTGCCTCCCGGAGGATTGGGGACAATTGGCCGAGCGCGAGCTCGGAACGTTCGCCTCGCTCGCCGATTTTCATTGTCTCTTGTGCGCAATGATTTGCCCGTGCCGCGCGGACCGATGAGCAGAATGTTATTTTTATTTGTTTGCCATAGCGCTGGCGATCTCCTGCTCGAAATCCTCACCTTGAAAATCATTACATTAACCGGTTTGGAAGTTATGGGTTTGACTTGCGGTAAACTGGTGGCAGCGTGTTGGTTGAGATCAATCCAATTCCCAACATGAAAAATAAACTCGCAATCGTCCTCGGGGTCTCGGTGCTCTTGTTGTCGGGTCAGCGCGGGTTCACCGCCAATGCGGCGACGGAACTCAAAGCGCTGGTCACGAAAATCAACGCCGATCTTGCCGCAGGCAAAAAGAACGAAAACGCACTGGCCGACGACCTGAAGCAATTCGACACCCTGCTGGCCGAACACCAGGGCGAAAAGACCGATGATGTGGCGCGTATTTTATACATGAAAGCCACCTTGTATGGCGAAGTTCTAAACAACGACGCCAAAGCCCAGGAACTGTTGAAACAACTCAAGACTGATTTCAAAGACACCCAATTTGTCGCCAATCTGCAAAAGCACGAAGCGGAGGCCGCAGCGGCAAAACAAATACAGGATGCGCTGGCAGTCGGAACGAAATTTCCCGATTTCAATGAAACGGATGTGGAGGGCCAGCCGCTTTCCATTGCCAGCCACAAGGGCAAAGTGGGGCTGGTTGATTTCTGGGCGACGTGGTGCGAGCCTTGCCGCGGCGAACTGCCCAACGTCATTGCCACCTATCAGAAACATCATGCGCAGGGTTTCGACATCATCGGTGTGAGCCTTGATCAGGACAAAACACAGTTGTTAAGTTTCACCAAGGATCAAAACATGACCTGGCCGCAATTCTTTGACGGACAAGGTTGGGCCAACAAGCTGGCCGTCAAATATGGCATCCGAAGCATCCCTGCTACCTTTTTGCTGGATAGAGATGGCAAAATCATCGGCAAAAATTTACGAAGTGAAGCTTTGGAGCAGGCGGTTGTCAGCGCGCTGACAAACAAATAGCGTCGTAGGCTGGTTGCCTTGAGACAACAACCGTGCGTTCCCCTTCTTTCAGAACGCGCAGTCGTGTGACTTCGTTCATGAACCGGATAACTTCAGCCGCCCTGCATCATGGCGTAAACGTAAATGTTTACCAGCATCCGCATGCAGGCAATGTCATTGCCGGGCGGAGCGACCATGTGGTCCCAACCGCATTGCAATCCGCTCAAGCTGATCAACCCCGCCATGCGTTGCCCAATCATGACGCCGTAAAGTCCGAGGGCGGCCTTTTGCGGGTCGTAGACGTTGTTGAAAAACGTATGCGGCGGGTGGCCATTGGGAATTTGAAAACAGCAGCGGTAGATTTCATGGCTGGACGGCAGGAAAACCACCTGCGCCTCCGGCAGCGCCACGGCCAGAAAATCCGTTTCTTGCTGGAGGAACACGTCAAAGTCCGGCGTGACGCCCCGGTTGCAACAGGCGTCAACCAGCAGGAATCCGCCGCGCCGGATGTGTTCCGCCACGTTGTCGTGTCCGGTGGCGCTTAGAACCATGTGAACGCCCTGCGAAAACAACAGCGGGTATTTGCACATCTCCGGCAGGTTTTCCACGTCGGCCACATACCAGGTCGGATCAATGTTCAACGTGGTCTGCTGGCGGAAAAATTGCATCAAGGTCGGATCGCCCGTGGAATGACGCAGCCAGTATGGGCTGGGGGTTTTCAGCCGCGCCCAGCCGACGCGGTCACCGCGCAGGTCGTCCAGGCTGCGGCCCAGCGCGGCCAAAGCCGGCGTAAAAACTGCGCCCAGCAGCCATATCAAAAAAAGCCGGCGTGTGACTTGGTTCATAATCTGAAATTTTCAACCGCTCTGCATCATGGCGTAGATATAAATGTTCACCAGCATCCTCATGCAGGCGATATCGGTGCCGGGCGGTGCTAAGCTGGCGTGCTCCGTGACATGATCCCAGCCGCATTGCAATCCGCACACACTGATTATGCCCGCAGTGCGCGCGCCGATCATCACGCCATAAAGCCCATGTCGTGCCTTACGCGCATCATAGACGTTCCCCATGAACGTATGCGGCGGCCGTCCGTCGGGAATCTGGAAGCAGCAGCTGTAAATTTCATGCGTCGCTGGCAGCGACACCACCTGCGCTTCGGACAGCGTCGTGGAGTAAAACTCAATTTGCCGGCGGAGAAATTCATCGAAGTCCGTATTAACGCTGGAATCGTGACAGGCGTCAATCAACAGGAATCCGCCGCGCCGGATATATTCGGCGATGTTGCTCCGGCCAACCGGTTCGGTAACCACGTCAACCGCTTGCGAAAACAGAAACGGATATTTGCACTGCTCGGCCAGGTCATTCGCATCGGCTGCATACCAAGTCGGGTCAATATTGAGCGTGGTCTCGTCGCGAAAAAACCTCATCAGCACCGGATCACTGCCTGAATGGCGCTTCCAGTGCGGACTGGAAGTTTTCAGCCGCGCCCAGCCCACACGGTCGCCGCGCAGATCGTCTAGGCTGCGGCCCTGCGCGGCCAGAGACGGCGTAAAAACCGCGCCTGCCAGTAGCAGCTTGAGAAAATGTGCGCGCGTAATTGGATTGGAGTTTTTCATAACAATTTGAACCGGCGCCGGACGATCAGTTCCGTTGCGTAAAGTCCCAGCAGCCCGCCGAGCAGCCAGGAGGAATTCCACAACGGTCGGACGTGTTGAAGACCGGGCGCGGCGACGGAATCTTCGCGCGGCTGAAACACCGGCGCATCTTCAATCATCGCGCCGCCGGTGGCCTCCGTCAACTGGCTCATGCCATCCACATCCGGCGGCACGTTCATCATTTCGGCGGTCTGCCATTTTACCGGGACTGGAAAGACCAGCTGCGCAAATTTTTTCCCGGAACCGGTCGCCCGCACTTCCCAGTCTCCGGTCGCGTCGGGCGTGAAGGTGGCGGTCCACGCGCTTTCCCCGTTCGTCGCCGGCTGCAAGGTCAAGGACCGTTCGGCGCGCAACGGTGAAACCGCCTCCACATCCGGCTTCGCCCCGGCGGTGTTGCCGGTGATCTGCAAAACCAGGGGCTGGTTCATGGACGGCGATTCCGTGAGTTTTACCAGGCGGAATCCCTCGCCCGACGACGGCGCGAGCGAGAGCAGCAACTGCTGCCAGAATTTTTCCAGCGCATGGCTGCTGCTGGGCAATGACATTTTCCAGCGCCACAACAAATCCGTCATCATGGCCACGGCAAAACCGTTGCCAAACTGCTGCCGCGCCAGCAACACCTGCGGTTCACCGCCGCCGGCCGGGGCGCTCACGGCGAGAACTTCCGCGCCCGGCTTCACGGCGCGGACGCGCGCGTTATTGACGTAGTGCGGCAGGCTTTCACCAGATTTTTCAAACAGCGCGCTGACGGCGGAACGCGTTGCGCCCGCCGGCAGTGCGAAAGGTTTCAAGCCGGGCAATGCCTGGCTGCGCGCGCCTCCCGCCAATCCGGGCTGGCTTGGGACGGTGATTTGCAAACGGAAACCATTCGGGTTGTCCTCCTCGTTGTCAGCCGGCGACGATGGCCCGAAAACCACAGGTAGCATCTGTTCCAGCGCGCTGCCGGCAAAACTCGCGCTCGCCTGCGTCTCGGGCGAAATGAAAAGCACGGCGCCTCCGCCCTGCACATAATCCACCAGCGCCGCCTGCTGCCGCGCCGTGAGCTGGTTCGCAAAAACATGGGCCAGCACGATGATTTGAAAAGGCTTTAGCCCGCTCACGTCCTCCGGCAAGTCCGGCAGCGTCGGCTGGTCGGGCGTCTCCACGGAAATCTTCACGTTCAGCGCCGGGTTCAAAATGCTCGTCAGCCGGAAACCGAGTTCGCTCGCCAGCGCCGAACGCAGAAAGCGGTAACCCCATTGCAGCGTGCCTTGGTAATAAAGCACGTCCAAGGTCTTGTGATCGGTGATTTCGACCGTGCAGGCGGCGGATTGCGGCGGATTTTTGCCCGCGCGGAATTCCAGCGGCATCGTTCCAGGTTCGGGCGCGGTTACCAGCACGGACCACGGGAGAATGTTTTCGCCTGCCCGGACGGACAGGTTGGTCGAGGCCAGCTTCGTGTTGCCGCTCCACAATTCCACCGGCAACTGCGAGTCCCGCGGCGAGGCGACCTCAAACACCGCGCTCGCGGAAAATTGCGCCTGGCGCAGAACCGTTCCCGGCACCTTGATCTCGCGGATGTTCAAGGCGTCACCCGACCGCGATGGCAGCAGCCGGTTGATGCCGGCGACAAAATAAAGTGGCACATTCCGGTGCAAGGCTTCGCCGGCCAGTTCGTCCCGCGCTGCGCCGGTGGTGTCCAGTCCGTCCGTCAGGCAGACAACCGCATCGGGACCGGCATCCAGGGCCTGCCGCAGCGCCGAATACAAATGCGTTTCCGGGCCTGACTTCGCGGATTCCACCGCTTCATCCAAGCTCGCTGCCGGAGCCAGCTCCGTGGCGAAACGGTAGTATTTGATTTCTGAAAATGCCGACGCCGCCTCGCCTTCATGCAGTTTCCAAACACGCAAGGCCCCGGCCAACCGCGTCACCCGGCGATAGTCCGGAATGCTCATGCTGGCGGAACGATCCACGATCACGGCCAGAGTCTTTTTACTAGCGGCGGTCGGTTTTTCCCTTTCCACGCGTGATGGGTTGGCGAGGCACAGCAGCAAAAGTAGCACAATGGCCGCGCGAAAAACTGTGAGCGCGTTCCGTACTGTCGGCGGCAGTTGCCTCAAAGTTCGGCGGTAAAGCCAGACGACCAGCACCAGACCCGTGACTGCGGCCACCGCGACAATGCCCCACGCGGTAGCCGGCGGAAATCCGCGCAGCCAGCCGCCAAATTGCCATTCGAAAGGCTGGGTCATTTGCCGGCTGGCTTGGAATCCGCCGGGTAATCCCGCGACAGTTGCTCGAAATAATCCGCCACCGCCGGACGATAACCCGCCGGCGCCTGCGCCAGTTCGTCATCGGTCAACTGATACGGCCGCCGGTTGTCCGGGATTTCCGCACGCAGCAATTTGATGACGCCTTCCAATGGCGCATCAATCTTTTCCAGAAATGCAACCTCATCCGTGCTGCTCGCGCCGGAATCGGGCGACGCGCGGAACTGGCCGCGCAACTCGGCCAGTTGTGTTGACTGCGGCAGCACCGGCGCGGTTTCAAACAGACCTTCCCGCACCTCGCTGATGATTTCACCGGCGAAACCGCCCGCCGCGCCTCCGGAATTGCCAGGCGCTGAACCAGTGGAATTACCCGGCGAACTGACTGGTGATTTTGCGGCGGATTTTTGCGCAAGCAGCCGTTGGATGTTTGCGTGGGCGCGTTCCAGCCTGTCGGCCAGCTGTGCGATTTCCGCCGGCGACAGCGGGCCATTATTACGCATCAATCCGGCACGGTCGGCGAGGTCTTGAAGCTTGTTCGCCGCGTTCAATGCCACGTCCGGATTGCGCGGCTGCTCGCGAAGTTGTTGCAGCGCCTTTTGCAAATCGGGGGCAGCAAGCGCCGTGACCAGCTCGTTCAACTGCGTGGCGGCCTTGGGCGAACCTGTCTCCTGTTGCTGCCGGGCGGCCTCGGTGAGATTGCGCGCGGCATTCTGAACCTGGCTCATCACATTGGTCGCTTGTTGGCGAGCGGCAGCGTCGGAAACTTGCGCTGGCGTAATGCGGGCCCCGCCGGCGGCATCGCTCAACGCACGCAAGGCATCGGCAAGCTCATTTTTCGCCACCTGCTCGGCGGCGCGTTTCATCGCCTCGGCGGCCAGGTGCAGTTCACGCGCCGATTCCGCCGCCGGTTCGCGCGCCGCGACCACGTCCTCCATGTTGAGATTCAGCAACGACACCTGCGCTTGGCTGCGTCCCTCCTCGAGATGCTTTGTGACTTCGGCGACAAAGTTGCTCGCATTAAGCAGCGCGCCGATGCGATGGTTGATTTGGGATTCGCGCTCGACAGGTGTGCCGGTGATTTTTTCCGGATCAGGTTTGCCGGCATCCGGCAGCGTCCCGGCCAGTGCATTGGTCGTCGCAATGTCGTCGGCCAGCCGCGACTGCTCCTTCGCCAAAATCTCAAGCTCACCGGCGGGCGTCTGGTCGCGCCGCTTCAACTCAAGCTCCTTTTTGTCGAAAGGATCGGGAACTTTTTGGACCAGCGACGGCGCCTGGCGAACCGATTTGGCCAGATATTGTTCCACCTGGGTGATCAAGGCGAGCGCCTTGCCTTGCGGGGCCAGCGCCGGTTCATTTTCCGTGGCCGAGATTTTTTGCGCGGCATCGGCCATTTCCGGCCGGGCTTGGCGGATGAGGCTGACGATTTCCTCCGGCGCGCCATTGCTGGCCATCATCGAAATCACCTCGCCGGTTTTATCTGCGAGCATTTTCTGGTCGGCACCAACCTGCTGGTTTTCATCCTTCCAATCCGTGCTATCGTGCGAAAGTTCCGTGTGAGCGAGGGTGAAATTTTCCTTCATCGTCCGCAACTGCGCAGACTTGATGGCCGTGATGTAATTGAAGCACTGGCCTGGATTTTGCGTCGGCGGACATTCATGCACGTCCTCGCGCAGCGGTTTGATCTCCACGAATTGCACCGGCGACACTGTATCGGACAATTTCTGGAAGCCGTTGCGCTGCGCGTGGAGGTCGTAGGACACTATGTCGTAAGGTTTCACGCCGAGCTGGTCCATGTAGATCGAAGTCTGGATCGTGTGCTTGCCGGCAGTCTTGAGATCGGCCAATTCCACGGGCACGGGCGGGCGGCTCGTGCCGTTTACGGAAATTTCCAGCACCGCATCGTGAAAACCGCTGGCGGAATCAGCGACGGCTTCCAGCGGCACTTCCTCGACGGCGGCAGCCTTGATTTTCTCCTCCGGCGAATTCCAATTGATACTCGCCTGCGGCTGCGTATCAGCGATGGGTTTTGCCTTCTCCTGTTGTTGCGAAATGTTGGCAGCTTGTTTGTCATTTTTCTGACCAACGGGAGAACCGCCGTTCAACGGACGCGCCCAACTGGCGAGCGTCAGCAGGTGCGCCAACGCGAGCAGCGCCACCAATCCGCCGAGCAGCGACAGCGGAATGCCACGCGGACGAAGCTGCGCCTGCCGGACGAAGCCGGCCGTTTCTTCGCGTTGCGCCCGGGCAATGGCGTCCGGCGCGGATGAAAGAGCGGCGGCGGTTTCGAGCCGGTTCTTGGTTTCCCAGCGCGCGTCCATCGCCTGCGCGGCTTGCAACACGCTTTTACGCCGGAGAAAATAAATGCCCGCAGCCGCGGCCAGCGTGGCGGCTAGGCCACCGAGCCACCATCGCGGCAGATACCCCCAATTTTCCACACGCGCCAGCGACGGATGCTGGTGCCATTCAAAGGCCAGCGTGGCGGCGAGCCCGGTGGCGACCACAATCAACGGCCATGCGTATTGATACCAACGACGCTGCCTGCGCAGCAATTGTTCCACGGCATTTGGGTTCGTGTTCATATTACGTTGCGGTTCGGTTCGCCAGTGCCAATTCGGTTAGGATGACAATGCCGCACCCGGCCAGAAGCCACCACCAAAGGCACTGCTGGTTTTCGGCAGCCTCGCTGCTTATTGGCGTAGCCGCCGCACGATGTTCGGCGCGTTCGGGCATATTTTTGGACTCCAGTGAAGCAAATTGCTCCGGTTTTGGCCACGGCGCAAGATCGGATTCTTCACTTGGCGTGTTGACGGCAAAAACCTGCCGCGCACCACCGCCTGCAAATTCGTAAAGTCCGGGCGCGTCGGGTCGAATGCTGCCGCCGACGTTGCGCCCATGCTGTGTTGCCGGGCTGTCCAGAACGCGCCAGGTTCTGTTTGTGGCGGGCAGGGAAATTGTGTCGCCTACGCGCCAGTCGTCGTGTTGCTCACTGAACGAACCGAGCCAGCGCACGGTTTGATGCACAAACGGGACGAACGACGGCTGGGTCGGCCAGTCCGTTGCCGCGCGATTTATCGGGAACCCGGCCAGCAACAGGCGGTGTCCGCCGTCGCTCCATTCCGCCAGCGCCATTTTCCCGTCCGGCCAGTCCGCCACCGGCGCGAGCTGGCTGCCGGCAAGATTGAAACCGCGATGAAATTCCACGCTCAACAGCGGAAGCAAACTTTGACCGGCAAATGCCGCGAGCACCGGATGATCGGGATCCCAGTCCTGCAAATGCCATGCGTTCTCGGAAGTCTTCCGTGTCGCCGCTTCGATGCCGTGTTTGCTCAACCAGTCGAGCTGCCCGGCGGAACCGTCCACGAAAATCCACAATGCGCCGCCCGCGTCAAAATAGTGGTCGAGCTGCTCCAAGTGCGGCGGATGAAAAGCATCGTCTCCGCGCAGGATGACCACCGAATCCGCCGGCCAGTTTTTTCCCGGCAACGATTCCGCCTTCAATGCAGTTGCGCCGAGCTTTTCGGTAGAGCGCAAGGCGTGCGCCAGAAAATCCGTGCCGGCAACGGCGTCGAGCAGCACGGTATCCGCCGCCGTTTTCTTCGGAACAATCCACGCGGTGTCATCCGCCGGCAGGTCATCCGCGTCCATCGCCACGCGGAAGCCATCAGCATTTTCCAGCGGCGAAAAGGGCAGGAAGATTTTGTTGTCGCCAGCGTGGAGTGAGACGGTTTGTTCCGTCAGGCTCTGACCGCCGGCACTCACGGTGATCCGCCGCTGATCCTGCAACGGAGCGAACAACCGCACATTGACGACCAAGCCGGGTTTGTCCAAAGACCATTGCAACGAAGTGATCGCCGCCTGGCGATTGGGTTCGGGAGCAGAATCGGCAAAACGAATTTTCACGCCGGCTGGCAGCGTTTGCGCGAAGTCCACGCCGCGCCAGCCGGCCCGCTGTTCATCAGCCATCCAGACCAGAGTTTTTGCCGCGCCCGGATGCAGCTCCAAGTTTGCGCCCGCCATTTTCAATGTGCCGGCGTAACGAGTTTTTTCATAGCCAGGCCGGAGGTTTTTCAAAGCCGAGCGGACGCGGTCCATATCGTCCGTCAGCGGCACGAGCCAGACCGGCGCGGGATTCATCACCAGCACCGCGGCTTGGTCGCCGGGATTGAGGTTGTCCAGTTGTTTGAGCGCCCAGTTTTGCAGATTTTCCCAGCGGCCCGCCGCCTGCATGCTCATGGAATTGTCCACGGCCACGACCATCAACTGCCGATGCGACGCGGCGGAGGACTGCCAGAACGGCCGCGCAAACGCGCCCGCGATCAGCGCTATGGCGAGGCAGCGCAGCAGCAGCGTGAGCCAGCGAAGCAACTGGTGCCGCCGTGTGTCGCGCAGCGCGGTCTCGCCGAGAAACCGCAGCGACGGAAAACGCACGACTGCGTTGTGCCGCCGGCGCAGAAAATGCAAAACCACCGGCAGCGCAATCAATGCCGCGCCCGCCAGAAAACCTGGAAACAGCCAGTTCATGAAATCATTTCAGCCGTTGTGACCGGGCGGCGAGATAGCGCGTCAACGCGGCCACCGGCGATTCGTCCGTCCGCAATTGCGCGAGGTCGCCGCCTGCGTTGCGAAACATTTCGTCAAGCGCCGCGCAAAATTGCCGGAACCGTTTCAAATAACCTTCGCGCGCCGACGGCGAATCCAGTTTCAGACGGAGACCGGTCTCCGCGTCCACGAAAGTCCCGGCGTGATCGAGGTCGAAATCCAGCTCGAACGGGTCCAGCACCTGAAACCCGATGACTTCGTGATGGTCGTAGCGCAGCCGTTGCAGCGCGGCCCGCAGCCGCTCCGGTTCCTCGTAGAAATCGCTGGCGACAAAAATCATCGAGCGCGCGGGAACGACCTCGGCCAGCGATTCCAAAACGCGCGCCAGCGCCGTCGGGCCAAATGGCTGCACCGCTTCCAGCCGACCGATGAAGGATTTCCAGTGTGGCAACGACGAGCGGGCGCGCAGAAAATCCTTCAAATCCAGGCCGGCCAGGCCGAGGCCGAACGCGTCGCCCTGGCGTTGGGCCAGCGCGGCGATGCCTGCGACCGCCAGTCGCGCGAATTGAATCTTGTTCATCGCCTCTGCCCGCGATGTGAAATCCATGGAGGCGCTGGCATCCAGCACGAGAAAAATGCGGAGCTGCGTTTCCTCCTCATATTGCCGGACGTGCAGGCGTTCTGTGCGGCCGAACAGCCGCCAGTCCACGCGGCGCGGGTCGTCGCCAAACTGGTAACTGCGGTATTCGGCAAACTCGACCGACGAACCTTTTTGCGGACTGCGATGCCGCCCGTTTAGAAAACCGTCCACGAGATAGCGCGCCTGAAGTTCGAGCGACGGCAGTTCCGACAACAACTTCATTTCCAGCGACGGCAGCCGTTTGGAAATCGTCGGGGTCACGAGCGGCGGTGTGCGCGGTTGGGCGCGCGGCGCGCGGCCAATGACCGGCGGCACGGACAGGATGAGCGGCGGTGCGCGCATGGTTTGCCCCGACCTTACTTCACGGTTTCCAACAGCCGGTCAATGATCGTGTCCACCGTCTGGCTGTCGGCTTCGGCGCGGTAATTGGTGATGAGCCGGTGGCGCAGGACGAGTTTCGCGGCGCAGCGGATGTCTTCCTTCGCCACGTTGAACCGACCGTCAAGCACGGCGAACACTTTTCCGGCGAGCGCGAGATACTGCGAGGCGCGCGGGCCGGCGCCCCATTGCACATAGCGCCGGATAAAATCAGGTGATTTCGGATTCGCCGGCCGTGTCGCCTGCACCAGCGCGACGGCGTAATCGGCGACGGATTGCGCAACCGGCACCCGGCGGATGACGCGCTGGAAGGCGAGTATTTCCGCGCCGGTCCAGATTTTTTCCAGCGGCGCGGATTCTTCGCCGGTGGTTTCGAGCAGGATGCGGACTTCCTCGTCGTGCGACGGATAATCCACGCGCAGGTTGAACATGAAGCGGTCCAGTTGCGCCTCGGGCAGCGGATAGGTGCCTTCCTGTTCAATCGGGTTTTGCGTGGCCATTACAAAAAATGGCGACGGCAAATCGTAACTGCGCCCAGCCACGGTGACGCGGCGTTCCTGCATGGCTTCGAGTAGCGCGGCCTGGGTCTTTGGCGGCGTGCGGTTGATTTCATCCGCAAGGAGCAGGCTGGCGAAGATTGGCCCGCGCACAAACCTGAACTGCCGCCGGCCATCGTCGGCTTCCTCGATGATTTCCGTGCCGGTGATGTCGCCGGGCATGAGGTCGGGCGTGAACTGGATGCGCTGGAACGGCAAATCCAGGATTTCCGCGAGGCTGCGGACGAGCAGCGTCTTGGCGAGTCCGGGCACACCGATCATCAGCACGTGACCCTGCACGGCGAGGGCGACAAACAGATCGCGGATGACTTCCTCCTGGCCGATGATGCGTTTGCCGAGTTCCGTGGCAAGACGGCGGTAGTGCGCCGGGGCTTCCCGCAGAAGCTCCACGTCGGCATCGGTGGTTTGTGTGGCTGAAGGTGCGGCAATTGTGTTCGTCATGCTCATATTTTTCTCAATTTCCTCAAGAGGGTTTTATTTTTTGTTTCCAGGACCGTCATTTTCCCTTTGGATGGGGCGGTGGCGAATTGGTCGCGTTCAGATCCACGCCGAAGGGTGGTTCCAGAATTTTGTCTGTCGCCGGGTCGGCCAGCCGGGAATGTTCGCCTTGCGCGAGATGCAATAACGAGTATTCCGCATCCACGCCCGCCGCCGCGCGCGCGGCAATCACTTCAAAAGGTGCCTTCGGATTTTCACCAAGAGCTTGCACCCATGTGTCCAGAAAACGCGGCAGATCGGGTTCGCCTTCTTCTTTGGTTGCTGAAAGAACCGTGCGCCGGTCGTTTTGCAGCACCGGGAGAAAACCGCCGCTGTCGCTCGTGCCGATGAAAACAAACTGCCGGCCCGGAATCGGGTCCAACGCCAGCTTCAAATCCGTCGCCGTTAAACGCGGGCCGCTGACTTGAAACGCCGATTGGTTTCCGCGCGTTCGGCCGGAAATGCCGTAAAGCACCAGCCAGAATTCATCGTTGGTGGAAGTTGAAAAGGCCTGAAGTTTCTGCAACACCAGATCGCGAGTCACGTTCTCGTTGAGAATTTCGACGCGGCCTTCCGGCAAACCACGTTCGACGAGCAGACGTTTGGTTTCGGTGGCGAGTGAAAAAAATTTCGCCGCGTCATCCGCCGATGGGCTGATACCAGTGACGATGAGTGCGCTGGCTTCCGCAGCCAACGCGACAGTTTGGAACCAGGATACGAGCAGGACGGCCAGCAGCAGCTTACAACAACATCCGACAAGCTGCCGGCACGATGTTGCTGCCCACAGTTTGAGGTGCTTGAAATTGCCCCAAGGGGACATGCTGGATAGACACCATAGGTGTCATAAAATATCAATCTTTTTCCCATACGAGGGGCAGACATGGCTTGCGTAATTATTACTGGGAAGCCGTTTGAAAAAATGCATGCGAGTTTTTGAACATCACGGAAGTCAACCATAGTGGTTTTTTCACCACAGGTGGTGTTGAAGTTCTCGAAAGCGAGATTAAAGCGAAACCAAATGACTTCCCCTTGCGGTTGAAGCTCGCGGAGATTTACGCGGTTCATTGCAAGGAAATCGGGAGAGCGGAAAAAGTGATCGAAAAAATGGGAATGCGGTTTAGCGGTGAGCAGATGGAATTGGCCAAAACCAAATTGAAAGAATGGCGCGGAACTGTCGCCGCTCGACTTGTTTGAACGATCAGTGTCACGCCCGCGCATTTTGAACCGGCCGATTCCAGGCATAAAGCTTCACGCGTCTGTTGAGCCCGGTCACCAGTAATTTCTGAATCCAGACTACCGGATTTGCCTTCAAGTCATGCGAAGTCTGTGCTCCCATTGCGGCAGCGAAACCTGCAATGCGATTGATCCGAACAACCGAGCCGAGCGCTCGATTTCAGGAAAGGCGGGCGCGGCCATCACCCCGCAACCGTGGATTATTTGTGCCAATTTGTGCCAGCGACTGTGCTGGAGTATGCCAACAACGCGGTGCAGCCGATTGCCGCTGAACTCTGTCTAGTGAAACGGGCGAAAAGAGATGGCATTTTCATATTCATGGTTTCTCTTTGGAGGTAGGCTCCGTTGTTTCGTTCAAAATAGTGCGGATGAAATCAACCGATTCGGTCGCGAGGTGGCGTGTTAAATCAATTCTGTCTGCGCCGCGTTCGCCTCGGCCTTGGCTTTCTACACGGCTAGGAAACGCAGACTGACGATGAAGAAGAACAACGGTGAATGGAAGATGGACGAGGAACCTCATTGATCGCAGCCATCTCCCATCTTCAGATGCGCATACGGCGGTGCCGTGCGCAACCGCAGGTCCTCGATGGGACCGCCGATGGTGAAGTGATAAAGACTCTGCCAGTCGTGCCTCGTCAGACCAAGCGCGCGATGCAGCACTTCATCGAAATAACAACCAATGCCAGTGCCGCGCACACCGGCGGCTTCGGCGGCCAGATAGAGCGCCTGACCGATTATTCCAGATTCCCAGAACAACTCGCGCCAGGCCGACGCGCCGCGTTCCCGTAAGACTGGTTCGAACCGCGCAAGCATGCCAAGGCTGAACGCGCCGTCGGCGGCAATGTCCTGCTGGCAGGACACGGTCCGCGCGAAATCGCGCAGGTCGTCACGGGCCAGACGCCGGAGCGGCACCGAGGTGGCCAGGTCCGCCGGGACTTCCCAAACCGGCACGCCGCGAAAAGCGTTCCGCAAGGTTTCCTCGTCCGTCGGCGCGCGCAGCCAGAGATACATGCCGGGCTCCAGCCCTGTGACCCGGTGCACGAACAGGACCAAGTGCAACCGCGGTGGAAACGGCCAAGCGTCAAACGGCGGCGCGGATGCCCGCGGCAAAGTGGCATCCAGAATGGCCAGAAACTTTTCGCGCGTGATGCCAGTTACGCCGTCGAAATCCACTGCGCTGCGGCGCTGGCGGATCAGTTGACCTGACGAATGGGCGCAGGCGGGTGACGAGGGCGGCGGCCACAAAGGCAGGACGACGGATTTGTCTGCCATCGGAGCTTTTCGCTCCGAGACCGCAATGGCTTCATCAATTGCAGGCCACTCGACGCGGGAACGGCTCAACCGGTTGGCGCGCCCGAACCATTTGACCGGTGCATCGGCAACGGGTGATGGAGCCGGCTCCACAGTTTTGTTCACCAGCACCCTGACGAGCAGCTCCGGTGTTTCGTGCTCCGCCCCGGTAAAATCTTCCACGCGGTCAAGACCAAGCAACCGTGCAATTTGCGCGTCAGTCCACTCCGGTAGCAGTTCCATGCGCCAGCCCAGTGCGGCGGCCGCATAACGCAAGGCGGCCAGGGCGTGCCCTATATCATGCTGGCAATAGCGAAAGGCCCGNNGCGTGCCCCACGTCGTGCTGGCAATAGCGAAAGGCCCGTTCACCGTATTTCCACGCCTCGCGCCAAGTGATTGAAGCCAGTCCCACGCAGAATCCAGCCTCATCCTGTGCGGTGCCCGCTGCCCGGCACGCCCGTTGTTCCAAAGCGTGTTCCAGCGGCGCGTAGTGATAAATTCCCGCGGCGCCCGGCAGCCATTCCCGCGCGGGCAGGACCACATAGGCTTCAGTCGGGTGCAGATTGCCGCTGGAAGGATTCATCCGCAGATGCCAGCTCATGCCGGAAAATTCCTTCCGTGCGGAAAGGCCCATGGACAATTCGAAGAACAACCCCAGCGCCGCGAGGGTGAACGGCTGCGGCGGCGTGGTGCCCGTGCCAAACAAGACGGATGCCGGCGGCGTGTCGTTGCGCCTGGCCAGCGGGATCGGGAGCAGCGGTGCGCCGGCAAAACGACGAAACGGATCCGGCTGCATCGCCCAGTCGAGGCCACCCGGGCCAAGGGCATAGCGCTCGGGATGATGCTTCGTCCGGTCGTGATAGGCGATGATGTCCGCCACCGCATCCGCATCTGCCGGGTTATGGGTCATGATTGGTTTCAAGTCTCGTGGTTAAGCCATTTACCGCTTTCGAATCAGCGTGGGCGACAGCAGGTCATTGTGCAAGGCTGGGTGATTTCAACTGGGAGGTGGGTAGCTGCAATACTCAACAAGACTACCAAGAATTAGCGCAACCCGGCGTGCAAGAACTGAAGTTGGTTGCCAACNNCAAGGGTGACGGGAGCATTTTTTGATAAAAAGGCAACGCACGACGGTTCGTTGCCCTTGGGGCTTCCGAGCGTCGGATTGGTGAATGGGTCATAGCCCAGATAGGCGGTCAACCGGGGCTGAAAAGCCCAAGCCGGATGCACTCGGTCTGTTTCCCAAGAGCTAAGGGTTCTCTTGCTAACCCCCAGTATTTGAGCCGCTTCCGATTGCCGGAGTCCTGCCGAAAATCGTTTCTTTCTGAGATGTTCGCCAAGAGTTGTTGGCTCCTTGGTAATTGGGAAACTGCGAGTCCAAGCGGGTGTAACATGCTTCCGGACGACGCGCACAACCCTGTCGCAAAAAGGCAACGAACGGCACTGACTTTATCGGGTTCATTTGTATGAACTTGTGATTACATTTTGCTTTCAGTCAACGAGTTGCAAACCTTCTCAAAGAGGCAACGGTCGGACGAAGCGCTAGAAATTCCGCAAGTCTGGCAGCAGAAATCGTTTCTTTGAACTTTGGTAACCAGTTTAGGCGAACGGTTTACGAATTATTTCCCCGTAACCCCCTCAATAGTTGAATGATCTGCGGCCCTACACGTTGCAGTTGTTCCCGGTGAACGGCGGAAAGTTTTTCGAGAACGATTTCGCCACGCGTTGTGAGGGCAAGAAAAACTTGGCGGCGATCTTTTTGGCTTGGCACACGCCGCGCATAACGTTCTAAGACCAGCCGGTTGGCCAACCCGACCGCGCTGTGATGCAAAATCTGCAACCGCTCGGCTAGTTCGCGGTTTTTGACCTGGTCGCGGCCAACGATTTGCACGTCGAACGGCGCGGGCAGGCTGAAGTTGAGCGTCTGGCTCACAATGTCCGCCGGCAAGAAATAAATCATCATGCCCGGAAATTCACGGCTCAAACGCGCGCGCAACCGCCGCACGTAATTCATCGTGGGCGCGTGGCCGCGTTTGAGCGAAACCAAAATGTCTGCGTCGCCGGTGCCGATGACGCCGCTGGTATTGTAACTCAAATTGATCGAGGAATTGGGAATGCCGATGTTGTCGAGAATGCCGCCAAGCTCACCCGATGGAATTTCACTCCGGATGACGCTGTTGAACTGGCCGGCGAGCCGCTCCGTTTCCTCGATGCGCGTGCCGGTGGGCGCGCGCAGGTGCAATAAGAACTGCCCGGTGTCCACGCTGGGGAAAAAGTTCTGGCCGAGCGTTTCCAGGAACAGCCATGAGCCGACACAAAACGCGAGAAAGAAAACAGCAAAGGGTTTGCGGTGTTCAAAACAGCTCGCGAGCAGGGCGCGATAACCGTTGCGGAAACGATCAAAGCCGTTTTCAAAAGCGCGTTGGAAACGGATGAACGGCAAAATCCAGAATGGAACATTGGATTCGTCAATGTGCTCGCCGTGCAATTTGACATCGCGGTAAAGCCACATCACCAGCGTCGGCACGAGCGTTCGCGAAAGGAGGTAACTGGCCAGAATCGCAAATACCACGGCTTCCGCCAGAGGCACAAACAAATAACGCGCGACGCCGGTCAGAAAAAACATCGGCACAAACACGATGCAAATGGACAACGCGGAGACGAGCGCCGGCAGCACAATTTCCCGCGAGCCTTTGATGACCGCGTCTTCCAAAGGTTGCCCCAAAGCCATGTGCCGGTGAATGTTTTCGAGGGTGACGGTCGCGTCGTCCACCAGAATTCCCACCGCCAGCGCCAGACCACCCAGCGTCATCAAATTGATGGTTTCACCCAGCGCGCTCAAAGCTGTGATGGAGCAAAGCACGGCCAGCGGAATGGACAACGCAATGATGAACGTGCTGCGCCATGAGCCGAGAAACAGCAAAATCATGAGAGCCGTGAGCGATGCGGCAATGACGCCTTCCTTCAAAACGCCGCCGATGGCCGCGCGCACAAAGAGGGATTGATCGGCAAATTCCTTCACCTGCAAGTCCGGCGGCGCGGATGCCATCGCGCGCGGCAAAGCCGCCCTGACCCTGCTCACCACGTCGAGTGTCGAGGCGTTGCCTGCTTTCATGATCGTCAACAACGTGCCGCGCACGCCGTCCTGACGGACAGCATTTTGTTGCGGTGTGTAGCCGTCGTGGACTTGCGCGACGTCGTTCAAATAAATGGTCGCGCCGTTGACAATTTTAATCGGCAAATGATTCAAGTCATCAATCAACCGGGCGTTGGAATCCACCGCAACGTCAAATTCGGTCGGGCCGATTTTGGCAGTGCCGCTGGGCAGAACGAGGTTCTGGGCGTTGAGGGCGTTGACGACATCTGCAGCCTAAATGTTTTTGGCCTTGAGGGCAGGCAGACTCAAATCCACCGAAATGACGCGTTGCTTGCCACCGTAGGGAAATGGAATCATCGCGTCGGGCACGTTCGCAAGACCGACGCGCACTTGATTGGCCGTCGCGTCGAACAATGCCTGTTCCGACATTTTCGGACTGCTGAAGCTGTATTGCAAAATCGGCACCGTCGAGGCGTTGTATTGAATGATCAACGGCGGCGTCATACCCGGCGGCATTTGTTTCAATACCGTTTGGGCGACCGCAGTAATTTGCGCCACGGCGGAATCCACGGAAGCTTTCGGCTGAAGAAAAACTTTGATGATGCCGATGCCATTGTAAGAAGTGGATTCGATGTGCTCGATGTTGTTGACGGTCACGGTCAACGCGCGCTCGTGAGTGAAGGTGATGCGCTGCTCCATTTCCTTGGCGTCGAGACCGGTGTATTGCCAGATGATGCTGACGACCGGAATGTTGATGGCCGGGAAAATATCCGTGGGCGTGCGCAGCAAAATAAGCGGCGTCAATATGACAAGCAGCAACGCGGCCACGACAAAGGTGTAGGGCCGGCGCAGAGCTAGAAGGACAATCCACATAGGAGGGTCTTGAATCTTTTATTGAATTATAAATTCCATTTGGCGAACTGTGACCGGGTTCGCTTTTCTATGACAGCCCATGAGTTGGTCCTGGGACATGGTTGAGTTTATGTTTTCGGTCATTCTTTGTCTATCGTGCGTTCATGTCGGCAAGACGGGCTTGAAGCCGGAGGAACGTTTTGCCAATCACAAAGCATACAACCAAGCTACGATCGCGCCTCTAACGAGAATTGTTGGCAAGCATGCAAACGGCACATCAAATTGTATTTTGATTTTGATGTAATCTGTCAGACTGTGATCGCGTCTGATGTAACGATAATTGAATTTTACCAGTTACCCGATGAAGTCATTGTTTAACATCGCTGTTTTACTGTGTGTGGTCACCGGCACAGCCATATCTGTGCGGGCACAAATGGCGGTTCCGCCCCCGATGCCCGCCTATCAGCCGCTTGCCTACCAGCAGCTCGACCAGTTACTGGGTCCAATTGCACTTTATCCCGATCCGTTGATTGCCCAAATTCTGCCGGCGTCCACTTTGCCCACGCAAATTGTAATGGCAGACCGTTATGTCAGCGGCGGCGGCGACCCCAACCAGATTGACCAGCAGCCGTGGGATCCCAGCGTCCAGGCGCTTGCCCGATACCCGAGTGTGTTGCAATGGATGGACCAGAACCTGGACTGGACGACTGAATTGGGACAGGCGTTTCTCAATCAACAGCAGGACGTGATGGATTCCATCCAACGGCTGCGCCAGGGGGCTTCCAATTTCGGCAACCTGCAATCCACGCCGCAGCAACAGGTGATTAATGACGGCAGCGACATTGAGATTGTTCCGGTTGACCCGCAGGTGATTTACGTGCCGGTTTATCAGCCGGATCAGGTTTATTATCAAGCCGCGGGTGGCGGGCCTTTTATCAGCTTTGGCATCGGCTTTGCGGTTGGCGCGTGGCTGGATTGCGATTTTGACTGGGGTCACCACAATATCATTGTTTGGAACCGCGACCATCCGCGTCCGGCCAATTGGTGGCATCAGCCTCCGCGTCAGCGTGACACGGGTCACGCGACGGTCTGGCGTCCTGCGAATAATCCGCGCGCAGTCGTGGTGAATCGTGGCGACCGGGGCTGGGGCGTTCCCAATAACCCAGTCGTGGTTGCCACAGTAAGCCGGTCCATAGGGGATTCAGCAGCACCACGACGGACACCGACCCCGATGATCAGGCCGGGAGCGCCGGCAGCCCATTCTTCGATGCCCGTCGCCCGATCCACACCAACTCCCGTTGAACATGCCCAACCCGTCAACCGGCCGGAATCGAACGGCGCGTTCATTGGCATCCAGAGTTCGCACGACACAAGAACCTACAGCAACCGCGGCCAGCAGAGCATGCAAACGGCAACTCATTCAGCACCGGCCACCCATTCTGCGCCGGTTTCACGACCGGCGGCGCCCTCCGACGGCGGGGGCGGTCACAGTTCAGGTTCCCAGCCAAGGCATTGAAACTTTCAACCAAATGATTCGCACACAAACATTGCCGCTGATGAAACCGGATCGTAGTTCATTGTGGCACCGGATTAAGTTCCTCGCGTCCGGCTCCGGCCTGGCCCTCCTGACGCTAGCATTGCCGGTGTGTGCGTCGGCTGCGGATGAACAGACCTTCGCTTCGCCGCAGGACGCCGTCAATGCCCTTGTAGCGGCGGCCACGAATCATGATACGGATGCCCTGCATTCGATTTTTGGGCCGACAGGACATGAATTGATTTCGCCCGATGCCGTCCAAGCAACCGAAGGATTCAAGATGTTCATCCAACATCTGACTGAAAGAACGCAACTGGTCACCAACTCCGAATCCAATGTCACGCTGGAGATTGGCGCGAACGGCTGGCCGTTTCCCATTCCGCTGGTGAAACAGGACGGGCAATGGTTCTTCGACACCGCAGCAGGCAGGCAGGAGATTCTCAACCGCCGCGTCGGCAGGGACGAACTGGGCGCGATTGATGTCTGCAACGCGTATGTGGAGGCGCAGCGCGAATATGCCAGCGAGGATCGCATGGGGGACGGGGTGCTCGCCTACGCGCAGTTCCTACGCAGCACGCCCGGCACGCACGACGGCCTTTTCTGGCCGACGAATTCAGGCGGGGAGTTGAGTCCGTTGGGACCGTTCGTTGCACAGGCCCGCGTGGAAGGTTATCACCGCACCGCAAAAATGCTGAATGACGAGCAGGCGCCTTATCACGGCTATTATTTTAAAATCCTGACCCGTCAGGGAAAACACGCGCCGGGTGGCAAGTATAATTACATCATCAACGGTCGCATGATTGCCGGATTTGCCCTCGTCGCCTGGCCGGCCGAATGGGGCAACACGGGTGTGATGACGTTCATTGTCAATCAGCAAGGCAAGGTCTATCAGAAGAATTTCGGACCTAAGACCGCAAAACTCGCCCAGGCCATCACGACTTATGACCCGGACGACACCTGGACTCCGGCACAGTAAAATTTGAATGGACGACAGGCTGGTTGCAGGAGGTAATGTTTTAGAATGTGATCTGCCACAAAAAGCCTTCCGTTATTTCTCGCCCTGCGCATTCCCAGCGCGCTCGGCTCAAATAAAAATTGTGAACACTTCCGTGAAATCCCACGTCTACGCAAGGGATGCTGACACTGCTGGAAAATTATTTATTCTCGATTTCTTAATTCTCATAGGAAGAATTGCCATTTGTCAATTTCCACACACAACTAGAATAACTCTGGTGTTCAATATTTGATTTTCCACCTCCAGCAAAAGCTCAAGCAAATCAATACTGAGAAATAGTGGAAGCCTCGCCGGGAATGAATTCCTTGATAGCGCCCCTTCTTGGCGTGTTCACGTTTCTTTGCACGGGGCACAAATCTTGTTCAGCAGGCACAATGATTCTCTCGGGATCACGTAGGCCGAGCAATGGATTGGGGTCCGGTGGGACGGACACGAATGTCCGTCCCACTAGGAGAATCGTCTCAGCGATAGTGATAGAACTCAATACGCATCACCGTCGGCGGCGGCGCGGGTGTTTCACCTGCGGCGGCGACGCCTCTTCCGCCGCGTCTGCCTTGGGGTCCAAGCGGAATCACGGTGCCGGCTTGGTTGTTGTTGGCGGCGGCGGAGACGTCGTAACCGCCCCTCATGATGTCATCGCCGTTGAGCCGGCGTTGGGTGACCCATAGGCCATTCTTGAACGCTCCGCGATCGATGGTGGCGGCGGCAGCGATGTTTGCGCCGGGGATGTTGTTGGGAGAGACGCGGAACGGGAACGAGCCGTTGGCTGCAAAGTAATACTCGTCTGGCGCGGTGTTGATGATGAGCACGAAGGGGGTGTCGAGGAAGGACAATGATATCGCGTCTCCACGTCCGGCGCCGCCTGCCGCTGCTGTTGCCGCTGTCGGCGCTGTTGTCGCGGCCGGCGTTGTTGCCGCATTGGGAGCGGCTTCGCCACCACCACCGCGTCGGCCGCCAACGGGGGTGAAATCAAAGAGGTATCGGCCCATTTCGAT
>PLZL01000446.1:0-4895 GCA_003152145.1 Limisphaerales bacterium | reverse complement strand
CGCGCCAGATGTCATGCACCAATGGCTCAGGGCCGCCGCTGGGATAATCGCCGGGCCCCAGATCGTTCGGCTGGACGATCCAGGTGTTCACATACATCGGGAGGGGATATGCCTTTTTGCCCTGCGCGGCGACGTAGCCGATGTAATTGGCGTAGTTCCATGCCATGAAGATCTCATCGGTGTGGCTGAGCAGTTCGGCGTCGGCGGGCCTGGCGGAGCGGCTCGGGCTGTTGGGCACCGGCGGGAAGCCGGCCGGACGCGGGACGTTTTTGCCAAAAACTTCCTCCCATGTGCCGGAGGTCTTGTTGCTGGCGGCGTCCCAGATCTTCTTTAATTCCGGCAGCAGGTTCTTTCGGTTCTTCTGGAGATAGTCGGTCAGTTCTTTCGGGACGGGGCCGGCGAAGGTGGCGTTGGCCGCGGCGCAAAAATCGCGCGTGCTGCCCATGATGCCCACTTCGTTCTCCACCTGCATGGCAATGACCGTTTGATTCTTATCGACCTCGCGAACGTGCTTCATGACGGCGGCGAAAGCCCTGGCGTCGGCATCGCGATTGGCGTGGCTGAACGTCGAGAGGATTTCCAACGACTTGCCATCGCCATTCACCGCGCGCGGGAATCGGTCCTGGTTGGCCTTGACCCACGTCGGCGGAAAGTGCGACAGGCCGTTCTTCCAGCTCGCCATCCAGAGAAGGATGATCCGCACGTTGGCCGCGCGGGCCGCCTCGATTTGATAGTCGATCATCGAGAAGTCGAACTTACCCTCCTCCGGCTCGACCAGGTCCCAGGAAACGACGGTCAGGATCGTATTGAGATTCGCCGCCGCCAGCCGCGCAATGGCGGCCTTGGTGCCTTCCCGATCCGAGGACGCGGTATTGGACAGTTCCCCCGCGACGCAGATGAATGGCCGACCCTCGACGATCAGCTGGTCATCCCGTCGCGCTTTTCGAGGTGCGGAATGGCGGATACGGTGGATTGGGCGCGGGCTGAAGCGAGTGCGAGCACACTAGCCAGGATGCCGCACGCAAGAGCAGATAGTTTCATTGGGATTTCCTTTTATGGTTGCCGACCGATCACCGATAGGAAGCTGGATTTAAGGGAAGGGGTTCATTGGGCAACTCTTCCAGCGTGCGACCGTTCAGCCAGATGTGGGGCCTATTTAATTGTGAGAGCAAATTTTAGGAAAAGTGGTTGACACATTTTGGTTTTGGCGGATGAGGATCAAGCCCTGGCAGCGGAGCCAGGATTCCACCGTGAGCCGCCAAAGGGTGGCGGGACGGAGGTGATGTCCATTCGTCGTGTTTCCGATCATCTGCCCAAAGTGCTGGAGCAGCAACCGGAAAATGATGTGGCACTGGCGTTTGGTCCAGCGCCGATGTCGGGCTTGGTCGTGGAAGACGGCGCAGCCGGACGGCCTGGAGCCTTTCCGCGACCGTGTAGCGCCGCCTTTCTTTGCCGGTGGCGCTGTTCCAGCAGGACGGGCAGGAGCAACGGCGCCGACAAAACGACCACCATCAAGATGCTCACCACCCTGTTGAAACCGACGAGTGGCAAAATGGAATTGGATGGGCTGGACCCGGCCAGCCAGCCGAATGAGGTCCGCAAACGCTTTGGCATCGTATTTCAAGCCCCAAGTCTGGACGACGAATTGACCGCGCAGGAGAACATGGAGATTCACGGCGCCCTCTACAACGTGCCCCGGCAGATTCGCGCCGGGCGCATTGAAAAACTGCTCAAACTTTTTGAGCTGTGGGATCGGCGGCTGGAACCGGCGAAACGCTTTTCCGGCGGTATGCGCCGGCGGCTCGAAATCGCCCGCAGCCTGCTGCACACGCCCCGGATACTGTTTCTGGATGAACCCACCCTTGGACTTGATCCGCAAACCCGCAATCAACTCTGGCTACAGGTCAAAAGACTCAACGAAGAGGAGCGTGTCACCGTGTTCCTCACGACTCATTACATGGAGGAGGCCGAATGGGTGGCTCATCGTGTCTTCATCATTGATGGCGGCCGCATTATCGCCCAGGGATCGCCGCAGGAACTGAAACAGCAGACAAGCTCGGAAACATTGGAACAGGCTTTTCTCGCATTGACCGGCTCAACCATTCGTGAGGAGGAGGCCAGTTCCGCCGACCGGATGCGTCAGATTGCGAAGGCTTGGAGACGGTAACCACATTTTATGAACGTCATTTACATCCTCTGGCTCCGGCAAATGAAACGTTACGTGCGCTCGCGCGCGCGGGTCGTGGCCTCTCTTGCCCAACCCCTGTTATACCTGCTGGTAATGGGCTACGGCCTAGGCCCGATCTTTCAACGGGCAGGCATGGGCAGCTACGTCCAGTTTATTGCACCTGGTTTGGTCGCGATGACCATCTTGTTCACCTCCGTGTTTTCGGGTATCGAATTGATCTTTGACCGGCAGTTCGGTTTTCTGAAGGAAACCTTTGTGGCGCCGGTGCCACGGCTTTGGATCATCCTGGGCCGGATTTTGGGCGGCGCGACGGTTGCCTTCCTGCAAGGATTGATTTTTCTTTCGGTTTGCCTGATTGCGGGTTTGCGCTGGCACGACATCGGCGCTCTTCCCGTGGCCTTCCTTTTGATGGCCTTGATAGGGATCGTGTTCTCTGCGGTCGGATCCGCCATTGGTTCGGCATTGAGCGATGCTCAAGGTTTTCAGTTCATAATCGGTTTCCTGATCATGCCGGTCTTCTTTCTCTCGGGCGCCATGTTTCCGCTGAACAACCTGCCGAAGGCTCTGACGATTCTCACCCGGCTTGATCCCCTCTCTTATGGCGTGGATGGCCTTCGCGAGGCGCTCAATGGCGCGGTTTTCTTCGGATTCGCAACTGATCTCATGGTGCTCTCCGTCGTCGCGGTGCTTTTGCTTGCCTTGAGCAGCTACCTGTTCTCAAAGATACAGCTTTGACGTTCCCCATCCGAAGCCCTCCAAAACCGGCGGCTCACTCAATCCACACGCCCAAGGCTTTGGTTGCCGCCTGTATCATAGGCGACTTCATGTCGCGGACACCAAAACGGACACCAAACGAGTAAAGCTGGGTAGGGGAGATCGCCCAATTTTACCGTGATTGATTGGCTACTTGTAGGCCACCACTGCGCTGGATGGGCCGGCGAGGTGGATGACCTCAAAGCGTTTGAAGCCAGCCTCGCCGCACCATTTCTTAAAATCCGCATCGGAATAATCAAAGGCATCACCGAATTCGATAAGCATATTGAGCGAGGCCCTGCTCTCGGACATGTTGGTTTTTTGAGTGACATGATCAGAACCAAAAACTAGAATACCGATGTCCTCGGACTAACCAAGTAAGAATACATCTTATGCGCATACTGATTCAGATTGTTAGTTTACTAATGCTCATTGGCATCGCGGCGGCGCAGCCAACCCGCATCGAAAAAACAAACGCCACAACACCAGAGGAAGATTCAAAACCGAACAGCGATAAAGTGCCGGATGTTTACGCGCTCACCGGGCAGTTCGACCGCGTTGTGGTGCTGCGTTTCAAGAATAAAGCCGACCTCCTTGGCGGCATAGAGCGCATGGTGAAACAGGAGAAAATTCGCAATGCCGTGATCCTCTCTGGTATCGGGTCGGTCACCGGCTATCAATACCACACGGTCAGTAACGGAACATTCCCTTCCAAGAATATCTACGTGAAAAATCCTACTGACCCAGCGGACATCACGAGCGTAAATGGCTATATTATTGACGGTCGCGTTCATGCTCACATCACCTTCGCCAATCCTGACAAGGCGTTTGGCGGGCATTTGGAACCCGGCACGAGCATATTCACTTTTGCCGCCGTGACGGTCGGAGTTTTCAAGGACGGAATTGAGCTCAGCCACATTGATGACAAGAAGTATCGTTAAGGTGAAAATCAATCTTCTGTTGGCGTTGTTGCTTTCCTTCGGCGCGAATGCCCGGAGCGCGGGACTGTTTTTTAATGTCCTGGATTACGGCGCACACAATGACGGTTCGGCCAGTTCAACCGAGGCGATCCGTTCCGCGATTCAGGCCGCAAAATCCGGAGGCGGAGGGACGGTTTATTTTCCAGCGGGAAATTATGTCACCGGCCCGATTGAACTGGTGAGCGACCTGACGCTGGACATTGACTCTGGTGCGACGTTGCGATTTCCCGCAACCCGGCTGCCGTTCACCAAAGGCCGCGAGCAAGGTATCGAATGTCTCACGCCCGTTCCGCTGATTGGCGGACACAATCTTCATAACGTCACCATCACGGGTCGCGGCGTGCTCACGACGGACAATGCCGAATGGCTCAAGCTCATGCCGCGACAAAATATATCCGCCGCCGATCCCGGCACGGCGTTCGGAACGAATTGGGAGCATCTGCTGCAAGACCTCGAAGTGAAAACACCTGCATCGGATGAAGATTATCAAAAGGCTGCGCCGGAGCTCCGGCCTTCGTTCGTCCATTTCATGGACTGCACAAATGTTCTGGTCGAGGGAATTCATTTCGCCGGCTCTTCGATGTGGACGATTCATCTTCTTTACACGGAGAACGCGGTGGTTCGCAACGTCATCATCAAAACGTATCCAGGCGTCCACACGGACGGCATCGTGATGGATTCCAGCCGCAACGTGCGGATTTCCGACTGTTATATTGACACTGGCGACGACGGCATCGTTCTCAAATCAGGCAAGGATGCGGATGGGCGGCGGGTGAATCGCCTGACGGAAAACGTGTCCATTGCGAATTGCACCGTGCATCATGCGCACGGCGCGGTCACGCTGGGCAGCGAGATTTCCGGCGGCATCCGCAATGTCGTCGCAGACAACATCACCTGTGATGGGACTGAAATCGGCGTGCGCATCAAGAGCCGGCGCGGGCGCGGCGGCGTGGTGGAGGACGTGCGGTTCAACA
>PLZL01000035.1 GCA_003152145.1 Limisphaerales bacterium | reverse complement strand
CCGTGCTGCACACGTTCGGTTATCCTGAGCCGGAGATTTTTGGGTTTCTTTACGTCCATCCCGACCGCGTCGCCTCGCTCGGCATTTTTGTGCCGTCGTGGTTCGACAGCCCGACGCGCACGGCTTACCGCTATCTCCAGCATTGGATGCTGCACCCGTATCTCTGGCGCTATCTCAAGGGCGGCAGGCTCCGGTCATGGGGCGCGAAGACGCTCGGCGAATCCGGCCGGCGCGGCGAACCGCATCTCACCGGCGACGGCTACGCGCGCATCGGCGAAGGCAGCGGCACGACGAATGTCCTCACCGGCTCCGGCGTGGACGAAGCCTGGGCCTCCGGCACGCAGCTCGCCGAGGCCGTGCTGGAATTGCTCAAGGCCAAAAAGCCGTTCACCAGGCAAAATCTCGATGAAGCCTACGTCAAACGCCGTCGCGCGAGCTGGCTGGACAAGGAATCCGTCATTGCCGAAAAATCCCGCGACGGTTTCCAAAAAGGCGTGGCCACCGGCATGATCGGCATGGCGCTCGCCGGTTTGACCAATGGAAAACTTTCGCTCGGCAGCGAGCCGGTCCAGCCGTGGAAACGAATTCCAACCATCGAAGAATATTATTACGGCCGGATTTCGCGCGAGGAAATCGCCCGGTTGCGCGGCGAGTGCAAAGCCAAAAATATTTCGCTGCACGGCGCGTTGATGGACAAGGTTGGTTGGCCGAAAATTCCGTTTGACGGCCGGCTGCTCATCTCGCACCAGGACGCGCTGCTCATGGGCGGCAAGGTGCAGGCGCCGCATGGCTATGCGGACCACGTGGTTTTCCTGCATCCCGAACTTTGCGNNGCATCGAGGCGTGCAGCGGCCAGGCCATCACGCCCGGCGAAAACGGCGTGCCCGCGTTCGACCGCGAGAAATGCGTCCACTGCGGCGCGTGCCTGTGGAACTGCTCGCAGGCGAACCCAGAAAATCCCGAACGCATGAATATCGCCTTCCGCGCCGGCACCGGCGGATTGCACTCGGCAGAAAATTGAAAAATATTACAAAACCAAGAACTGACCCCTTCATGATATGAATACATTCGCACACGTTAGACGATAGAATATTCGGTTCAGAAACAAATAACTTCATTGCTTTAGACAAAGGTGGTGTTTATTGGGGCTTTTTTAGGTTACAGTGGGTTCCTGTTCAATACACCCTAACAGCGGTCATGGTTAGTAGTCAAGGTCAATATCCCATTGTTCCTGACAGCATTTTGTCGTTACCTTTTGAACATGGAAATGTAGTAATGGTGAAACTCGGCAAAAATATGCCACTTAATGAAATGGACTTTCACTTCAGATATATCAAAAACCCTAGTCAGACCAATATGATTCATACAATGCTGATAGAAAATACCAATCAGCTTTCGTTTGACGGAAACCATTGGGTCTTTTGACCAAATCACTGAGAACAATTCTTTTGCGCCTTCGCGCGGCCAAAAATGCTTATGAGCACCGCCTATCAAATTGTCGTTTGCGGCAGCATCGTTCCCGATCCGCTGCAGACGCTTGAACCCGTCAATTGATTTACGATTTACGATTTACGATTTGAAGAATGGCAGAAAAATGAAATGATGCTGCCCGCCGTCCTCGATCCGTGGGCGAGCCACGCGTTAACAAGCAGATTGCAGCTTTTGCCGTTTGTGAGTAGCTTGATTCCGTTATGAGCAAAGACACATTGATCGCCAAATACGAAACTTTGCCCGTCGGGGCGCAAAGGCAGGTGGAGACATTCATCGAGTTTTTGTCGCAGACGACTCCGGCAAAATCCGCACGCTCCGTGAAGCGCCGCTTCAAATTCAATTGGGCGGGCGGTTTGGTGGATTTGAAAGGCCGGTTCACCGCCGTTGAATTGCAGCACCATCTCAACGAACTGCGATGAACTATCTGGTGGACACCAACATCTTTCTGGAAATCCTGCTCAACCAGGCCGGGCGAAAGAAATGCGAGGCGTTCTTGCAGGGCGAGAAGAGCGCGGCTTGGATTTCCGACTTCACGCTCCATTCCATCGGCGTGCTGCTTTTCCGCCAGAAGCGACCGGAGTTGTTCGACAAGTTCGCAGCGGACACGTTGCCGCACTTCACCATTCTTTCCTTGAGCGAAACCGGCTATTCCCAGCTCGCCGAAATCAACACCCGGCGCGGCTTGGATTTCGATGATGCCTATCAATTCGCCGTGGCGCAGGAAAACAACCTGGCCATCGCCACCCAGGACAAGGACTTCCAGCGCGTTCGGAACCTGGTGGATGTTCGTCTGCTGTGAAAGCGCGAAGAAAAATCTTTTGTGCTTTTTTGCGGTCAGCCTGAAAATTTATGAGCACAGCCTGTCAAATTGTCGTCTGCGGCAGCATCGTTCCCGATCCGCTGCAGACGCTTGAACCCGTCGGCTCGCCCGCCGGCACGGGAGGATTGCACTCGGCGGAGAATTGACAATATGAACCGTAGCAGCCGGCGTAAGGAGGCTCACTTCCAAAGGCCGGATTNNTCTCTGGTGTTGGCAACCTATGCCTCGGAAGCCGCGCAAAAAACTTGGAATGGCGCTTCCGCCGACTGGTTTGACGGCAATCAGTGGACCCCATCGGGCGTCCCGTCGCCGTCCGACTTGATCATCATCAGCAACGGAACGGTAGGTATTTCCTCGCCGGTCACGATCAGCAATCAGTTGACCTGGGCCGGCGGTTCACTGGCTGGCAGCGTTCTACAGATCGCGCCCACAGGTCTTCTTTCCATCGAAGGAAGCGGCACGCATACATTGCTCTATTGCACGCTCGACAACGGCGGGGTTGTGAACTGGCAGGGGGCTGGGGATCTGATTGCCGGGGCCACTTACTACAGCCAGTTGGTGGTGATAACGAATCGCGCGAGTGGAGTGTTCAATGTGTTGAATGATCGGACGCTGGCGGCTGTTGACATGGGCTACGGCGCGCCCGCCTTCCGGTTTGACAACGACGGAACCGTCAGCAAAACCAACTCCACGGGAACCAATGCGGTCAGCGGAGTGAACTTCAACAACGCCGGCTTGTTGAATGTGCGGAGTGGAGCGGTGAATTTCAACGGGAGCGGGACGAGCGTTGGAGAATTTCGGACGACCGACGGGACGGCGATCTATTTTGCGTCGGGCAACTACGTGTGGGACAAGGCGAATTTTTCGGGCAGCGGCGCGGTGCGGGTGACGGGCACGGTGGGCGCTTCGGGAAGTTGGACGAGCCAGACGCTGGGATTGGTGAATGGAGGCAACCTTTGGGGCAATTTCACCAACAACGGGACGTTCCTGTGGACGGGAGGAACTCTCAACGGCGGGAGTCTGACGATACCGTCGGGCAGCATATTGAACATCAACACTGGCAGCAATGGGGTGATGATGACTTCATTCACGCTGGACAACGGCGGCACAGTGAACTGGCAGGGAACCGGGGATTTGATAGCCGGGGCCACTTACAACAGCCAGTTGGTGGTGATCACAAATCGTGCGGGTGCGATGTTCAACGTGCTCAATGACCAGACGCTAATCAACATGGATACTTCAGGCTATGGCGCGCCTGCGTTTCGGTTCGACAACAACGGCACGGTGCGCAAGAGCAGTTCGACTGGGACAACAACGGTGGTTGCTACGATGGCATTCAATCACGGGACGAGCGGACTGGTGGAGGTGCAGAGCGGCACACTGCGTTTCCCCGGCGGATTTAGCAGTGCCGGGCCGATGCAGGTGTCAGCCGGAGCGCGGGTGGAGATGACAGGAGGAACGGTGCAGTTGCAGGCGGGACATCAGAGCAGCGGGGCAGGATATTTTGGGGTGCCGACGGGGACGGTGACATTAGTGGGCCAAAGTGTGGGACACCTGGAGTGGACGGGCGGAACATGGGCGGGAACGGTGCTGACCAATGCGCCGGGGAGCACGCTGACGTTGGAAGGGTTGGGCGGAAACCTGACCCTGCTCAATAGTGTTTTGAACAACGGTGGTGTTGTGAACTGGCAGGGGGCTGGGG
>PLZL01000111.1 GCA_003152145.1 Limisphaerales bacterium | reverse complement strand
CCGGGTCCACCTTGAATTTGGAATACGTGCCGCCGCGCACGGCGGTGTCACGCATGAAGGCGACGGGCACGTGGGTGTGACCGAAGAAGCAGACCTGCGTGTTTTGGTAGGGAAAACTCGCGGCGGCGGCGAGCTTGTCGAAGACATAGCCCCAGCGTTCCGGCACGTCGAGCGTGGCGTGGACGATGGTGAAGTTGGCGACCATCTTGGTGTATTTGAGGTCGCGCAACCATTGCTTTTCCTCGCCGTTCAACTGCGCGCGCGTCCAGTGAACGGCGGCGGCGGCGGCGGGGTTGAAGCCTTCGAGATGGTCGTCAGTGGAGCAGTATTCGTCGTGATTGCCCTTGACGCAGGGGATGTTCATGTCCCGGACGATTTTGAGGCATTCCCTGGGATTGGCGTTGTAGCCGACGATGTCGCCGAGGCAGACGTAATGCGTCGGGTTCTGGCTTCGGGCGTCCTCCAAGATGGTCTGGAACGCCTCCAGATTACCGTGAATGTCAGCGATGATGGCGAACTTCATTGCATCAGTGAACTATTTCAAAACTACAAAATTCATTTTGCGCGGCACTCCACGTCGCGTTTTCGTCGCGGATGAAATGCTTCAGCCCCGTGTCGCGAATGGCCGCACGGAAGGCTTCAAGCTCTTCACGCGCGCCTTCGGCGATCAATTCGACGCGGTCGTCGGACAAATTACGCACGATGCCGGAAATTTCAAATCCGGCGGCGGCGGTTTTCGCGGTGTAGCGGAACCCGACGCCCTGCACGTGGCCGGAATAAAAAATCCGCATGCGACAGCGGTTTGCAACTGGCATTTGTTCCGACACGCAGGGATGTAGCCAGAGCCGGACGCCGGACGCAATGTTAAATTGGCGGAGACACGGAACTATTTTATTTTCAATTTTCCAAGAATTCTATTTGACCGGCGGGAAAATTTCCGGTAGTCAGCAGAGGTTGTCCACATACAAACGGAAACGTCCGGGCGTTTTGCGGGCGGCGCGCGACGCGAACGGCAATGTTGAACACAAAATCATTTCTGGCGGTGGATTTTGGGGCGGGGAGCCTCAAGCTGGCGGAATTTGAAACCAACGAGGCCGGCGGTTTGCGTCTCAAGACTTTTGCCATCAAACCGCTCGGCACCGAAGGCGCGCAGGAGGCCACGCGCGAAAAGGTCATTCTCAAGGCGCTGCAGGACACGCTTGTCGAAAAGGGAATCAAGGCGAAGGACGTCAATGTTTGCGCCCCGGGCTTCCACGTTTTTTCCAAGTTCGTCAAACTGCCGCCGGTGGACGCGAACAAGGTGACGCAAATCATCCAATACGAGGCGCAGCAAAACGTGCCGTTCCCGCTCGCGGAAGTCGTCTGGGACTATCAAATCCTGGGTTCCGCGCCCAGCGGCGAACTCGAAGTGCTGCTGGTCGCCGTCAAATCCGATGTCGTCGAAGGCCTGTTCCGCGTGGCGGCGCAGGCGAAGCTGCGGCTGCAATTGTGCGACGCCTCGCCGGCGGCCTTGTGCAACGCCTTCCGTTACAATTACGGCGATCTCGAAGACTGCACAATGCTGCTGGACATCGGCGCCAAGACGAGCAACCTGCTGTTCTTTGAAAGAGGAAAAGTTTTTTCCCGCAGCATCAATCTGGGCGCGAACGCCATCACGCAGGATTTTGCCAGCGAGGCGAAATTGAAATTTGAAGTCGCCGAGCAGATCAAGATCGTTGAGGGCTTTGTCAGTCTTGGCGGCGCTTACGAGGAGCCGGAAAGCCCCAACCAGGCGGCCATCGCCAAAATTGCGCGGCAGTTCATGACCAAGTTGCACATCCAGGTCAACCAGACGATGCAGTTTTATCGCGGGCAGCAGGGCGGCTCGGTGCCGCAGCGGGTGTTTCTGTCCGGCGGCGCGTCCATCATGCCTTACACGGCGCAGTTCTTCGCGGAGAAACTCAACGTGCCGGTCGAATACTTCAACCCGTTCCGCAACGTCCAGATTGATCCAGCGGTGAACCTGGAGGAACTGGCGCGCGTGGCCCATTCGCTCGGCGAGGTCGTCGGGCTGGGTTTGCGCAATCTGGCGAACTGCCCCGTGGAAATGAATTTGATGCCCGACAGCACGCTGCGCTGGCGGGCGTTCAATGAAAAGAAACCATATTTCCTGGCGACAATTTTTCTGCTGGCGCTGGTGGCGGGGGCGATTGGATTCCTGTTCCAACAACTCGCGGCCGCCAAGGAAAAGTCAATTACCGATCTGGAGCCGCAGGTTGCAACCATCCAGGACAAGGTCACAAAGATGAAAACGGCCAATGACCGGCTGCTAAGAGCGTCGAACGAAGCGAATCAAGTCACGGCTTGGATGGAGGCGCGGTATTACTGGGGCGATGTCCTGGCGGAATTGCGCCGGGTGCTCATCCGCTCCGAGGACGAGGTCAAGAAAAAATATGCCGCGCAATATGCCACGCAATTCCCCGCGCGAACACAGGGGATGGAAGCCGGCATCTGGATTGAGCAAATGACAATGGGGACCGCCGCTTCCGCCAATCCCTATAACAATCCCTATGCCACTCCCGTCAACAACAGCCCGACCCAGGTGGCGACCCTCGCCACACCCGATCAGACCAACTCCATCACATTGGTCTGCCGCGCGGTGGATTTGTCGAATTTGGGCACGGAATTTTCATCGGCGGACAATGAAATTGTCTACGCGGTCGAGCGTGAATTGAAAGCCGCGCCGGTGTTTGACCCCAAATCGGTTCAACCATCAGCCCAGATTTCGCCGGTGAACGCCGACGGCACGTTCACCTTCAGCATCACCATCTCGCCGCAGAATCCGTTGAAATTGCAATTGTAATTATGGGCTGGTTCAAACGAAATCTATTCTTTGCGATTGGCGGCATCGTGGCGCTGGGACTGCTGGGGGCGGCTGGCTTTTACGATTACGTAAGCTGGGGGCACAACAAGGCGGCATTAACCCATTTGACTGAGGTCTACAACACGTTGTCGGACTTAAACAAACAAAAACCCCTCCCCGGCTCCGGCGCGGTGGACAACATTGCCGCCGCGCGCGAACAGGAAAGCAAGCTCCGGCAGTGGATTGGCCAGACTAGGAATTATTTCCAGCCGATTAATCCCATTCCCAAGCCGGCCAATGGCCCGGTGTCGAGCGATTTGTTTTCCGCCGCGCTCCATCGGACCATCGCCCAGTTGAAGGGCGAAGCCGATGCCGCGAACGTCGCGCTGCCGCCGGATTGCGATTTTTCATTCACGGCGCACGTGGACCGGCTCGCGTTTGCTCCCGGCAGTCTTGAACCGTTGTCGGTGCAACTCGGCGAGGTGAAGACCATTTCAGAAGTTCTTTTCAGGGCGGGCATCAATGCGCTGGACGGCATCCAGCGCTTCCGCGTTTTGCCCGATGACGCGAGCGGGCCGCAAACAGATTATCTGGACGAACAACCGGTGACCACCGATTTGGCTGTGCTGGCGCCCTATCAAGTCACGTTCCGCGCGTTCAGTCCGGAAATCGCCCGGGTGCTCGAGGAGTTCGCCTCCTCGCCGCATGGGTTTATTGTCAAAACCATCAGTGTCCAGCCGGCCGGCGCGGCCACCACCACCATGAACCCCTACCCCGCCTACGACGCAGGCACGCCCCAGCCGCCCGCGCCCCAGCCGGGAAAAGGTGGATTGCAGACGGTGCTGAAGGAACAATTATTGCGCGTCACGCTGATGGTCGATGTGGTGAAATTGACTCCGAGAAACTGAACGCATGGAATTCATCAAAAGAAATTACGAGAAGATCATTTTGAGCCTCGTGCTGCTCGGTTTGGTGGGCGCGCTCGCGTTCATGCCGGTGGTGATTTATTACGACCAGCAGCAGATGGCGGATGCGAAGAACAACGTCACTCATCCCAAGACCGTGCCGCTGCAGGAATTGAATTTGTCGCGGCAGCAAGCGGTGCTGGACCGGTTGAAATCGCCCTACAAACTGGAT
>PLZL01000341.1 GCA_003152145.1 Limisphaerales bacterium | reverse complement strand
TTGTGAGCGTGGGACTTTTTGTCTTCGGTGGCTTCGGCCTTTTCAGGTTTCTCGCCGGCGGTTTCCCGTTTTCCGTAGCTGCGTTTTTCGGTCCGGGGCCTTCTGCCTTCGTCGGGTTTCGCCTCGGCGGATGCGGCGGGCGCCGGTGTCAGGCTTTCGACGCGCACCTTGAGCGTGCCCTTGACCTCGGCGTGCAAGTGCAGTTCGATTTCGTATTCGCCGGTCCCGCGGATAGGCTGTTCGAGATGGATTTTCTTTTTGTCGAGCGCGATGTCGAACTGGTGCTTCAATTCGTCGGCAATCATGCCCGCCGTCACNNTCGTGCGCTTCGCGTTCGGCGCGGCGCTGGCGCAGGGCCTCGATCTGGCGCTTGTTGGACTGCGTCAGCGGAACCGCGAGCCGTTGCGGGAACAGATAGTTGCGCGCATAACCGGCGGCGACGCGGACCTGATCGGATTCACCGCCGAGACCGACGATGTTGTGCGTGAGGATGACTTCAGTCTTCATAAAAGTGACGGGTAAAAATCTTTGCGGAAAATCAAAATGGAACGTCGTCGCCTTCGGGCGGGGCGTCGGGTTCGCCGCCTTCGGGCGCGGGCGCGGAGCCGGCCGCCGGACGCGATGGGGCAGGGGCGCCTTCGCCGCCTTCTCCACGGCCACCGCCGGAATCCAGAAATTGGAAGTTTTCCAGCACGACGCCGAGTTTGCTTCTCTTCTGTTTGGTCTGCTTGTCTTCCCAGGTTTCGTAGTGGAGGCGGCCTTCGATCAAAATGGGGCGGCCTTTCTTCAAGTATTGGCCGATGGTTTCGGCGGTCTTGCCGAAGGCGTCCACGTCCACAAAAGTCACTTCTTCCTTCAGCTCGCCGGTCTCGCTTTTCCATTTGCGGTTGCAGGCGACGCCGATGCGCGCGACCGCCGTGCCCTTGGGGGTGTAGCGCAATTCGGGATCGCGGGTGAGATTTCCCATCAGGATGACTTTGTTGAAACTGGCCATAGGGCCTCCGTGGTTGTGCGATTATTTCGCGGGTTTGGGTTCCGGCGCCAGCGTGAACAGGACGCGGAAAATTTCCTCGTCCAGCGCGAGCTTGTGCCGCAACTGCGTGACAATGGTCGGCGTGCCGGTGAAAATGATGTTCGCGTAAAAGCCGGCGGTGTGCTTGTTGTCGGCGACGCGCATGAAATTCTTCCTGTCCATTTTCTGGACCGTCTCGACCTTGCCGCCGGCGGCGGCGATTTCCGTGGAAATCTTGTCGAGCGTATCCTTGACGCCTTCTTCCTTGCCCGTCATGTTCAAGATGAACAAACCTTCGTATCGTTTCACTTTTTTTTCTCTTCGTTCGTGGAGTCCACGACTCCGTTAAACCGGTTCATTGCCATTTCAATTCCGTCGTCCAGCCAGCATTCCGCCTGGCCGGCCGCCCGGACCAAAACCTTTTCCATCAGCGCCGCTTCGTCCGCGCTGAAACGCGCGAGCACGTAATCCGTGATTTCCCGCGCGCCATCCGTCCGGCCGATGCCGAGCCGCAGCCGCGCAAACCCGCGCGACGCCAGATGCTGCTCGATGGACTCCAGCCCGTGATGCCCGCCGCTGCCGCCTTCGGCGCGCAGCCGGATTTCGCCCAGCGGCAAATCCGCGTCGTCCATCACCACCAGCAGCCGTTTCAACGGCAACTGATAAAAATCCTTCAGCGCGCCGACCGTCTCGCCGCTCAAATTCATGAACGTCTGCGGCTGGCAGAGCAGGACACGCCTGCCATCCTGCCTGCTGCGGGCGATTCGCGCGCCGAACTTGCGTTCGTTCTTCCAGTCCGCCTTCCAGCGTGCCGCCAGTTTTTCGACCAGCAAAAACCCGGCGTTGTGGCGCGTCTTCGTGTATTCCGCGCCCGGATTGCCCAGACCCACGATGAGATGGCATGACTCCACGCGCGGGAACGGCGATCCCGCCTTGCGGGACCGCAAAAATTATTTTCTTCTCTCCGCCGGCCTCTTCTCGGCGCCCTTGTCGCCAGCGGCGGGCGCTTTGGCAGCGGCGGCGGCTGGAGCTTTCTCCGCGCCCTTGGCCGCGCCTTTTTCGGCCCCCTTCGCGGGGGCTTTTTCGCCGGGCTTGGCGGCGCCCTTTTCGCCCTTCGCCGGGGCGGCGCCTTCCTCGCCTTCTTCCTTCTTCTCTTTGATCATTTCCACGTCGCCGGCGGCAACCGGCTCGGCCTCGACGGCGGCGGCTTCTTCCTCTTCCGTGCGCGGCATGGCCACGGCGATGGCCGGGATGTTCTTGTCGCCCAGAATTTCCACGCCGGCGGGTGTCTTGATTTCGCCGAGGTGGATGGCCTTGCCGAGTTCAAGATGGCTCACGTCCACGATCATCTGCTCGGGCAAATCCTTCGGCAGGCAGCGGACCTTGAGCTTGAACAGGATGTGTTCGAGCACGCCGCCACTGTTCTTCACACCGGCGGCCTCGCCAACGGTTTCCAGCGGCACATTGACGATGACCCGCTCGTTTTCGGCGACCTCGTGGAAATCCACGTGCAGCACCTTGCCGTCGAGCGGGTGATGCTGGATTTCCTGCACGAGCGCAAGACGCCTGGCGCGCGCGTCGTTCTCGACGGACAAATCCACGAGCAGATTTTCGGAAACGGAATGGTGAATCAAATCGCCGAATTCCTTCGCGCTGACTTCGAGGTTCTGCGGCCTGGCCTGGCGGCCATAAATGACCGCGGGCACGCGGCCCGAGCCGCGCAACTTTTTCACTTCACCCCGGCGCACCTGCGTGCGCGGATACACTTTTAAAGGCACTGATTTCATTTTCTAAAATTAAATTGTCGTTCGCGGCGCTAACTCGTGCGCCCGCCTTTGAATTCAAACAGCGAAGTCACCGACGAATTACTGTTGATTCGTTTGATGGCTTCGCCCAAAAGCCCTG
>PLZL01000337.1 GCA_003152145.1 Limisphaerales bacterium | reverse complement strand
CGGCGGATCGGTGTTGGCCGCCCATTTGACGGTGTCGCAGATGAGCGTCGCCAGGTCCGGGAATCGCGATTGCCAGAACGAGCGCCCGATGTGCGTGGCAAAGTAAGCGGTGCGGCCCGCGCCAGGATTCTGGTTCACGATCAAGATCGGATCGTCCGGGTCTTTTTCTTTCGGATACGACCAGCCTTCCGGGAACACCTGAAACGGTGCGGTGCGGGAAAGGACAACTTTCGCCGAGGCTTGCGCTGCTACCGGGCAAAACATTCCGGTGAGTGGCAGCAACTCCGTTTCACGCAAATCGGCGAGCACAGGATGGTTGAGGCTTTTTTTCATGTAATCCTGAACGCTGCCGCGTTGTTCGCCGATGGCCGGCTTTGGGTCGCCTTGGAATCGAACGCCCAGCAAATCGGCGAGTTTTGAATCGTCTTGCCGCTTGCCGTCCGAATTGAACTGGCCACTTTGATAAGTCGCAACCAAACCGCCACCGTGTTTGACGTAGTTCGCCAATGCGTCCTCCGCCCCATCTGCCAGCCAGGCCGTGTTCGGCAGCACCAGCGCGCGGTAACGAGCGAGAATTTGCGGTGTCAGTGTGCGCGTTGAAATTATGTCGAAGGGAACATGCGCGCGGTCAAGGGACTCTTCGATGCCGCGAAATTCCTGAACGACGCGCGTGTCGGCATCGTCGTTTCCGTAGAGCATCAGGCTGTCCTGATCAAACACGAGCGCCACTTCCGCGGCGGACTTTTCGCCTTCGTAGAGATCGCGGTGTTTGCGAATGAAGCCGTATAATTCCTCCATCGCCCGGAAACCGCGCTTGTCTTCATGCACGGCCGGCGGTCCGCCGGAGAGATTGACCATGGGCGATCCGCCATGCGCCGCGATTTGCGCGAGATAAACCTTTTGCTCGGCGACCGGCACGGCGATCCGCCGCCACGGCCAGGCGTAAAAATACGACGCGACCACCCAGATGGGTTTGTCGCTGACGCTGGTCAGGTGCCGCGTCGTTTCCGCCGGCCAGCGCAGGTATTGCCAGTCCGCCGTCGCCGACGGTTGCGCGTTCTTCGCGCGGCTTTGCACTTCCACCTGCGCAGCGTCCTGGATTTCCGTGAGCTGTTCGATGTCGAGCGAACTGCTCACCGTCCATCCGGGATCGCCGAAGTCCGTCGAGTTGCCCATGACCGGCATCCCCGGTCGGATGGAATGGACAATGTCGCACAGGTGTTGCACTACGCGGGCGGTTTGCGCGGCGCGCCAGCGTATGAACTCGCGCCAGTCAGTATCGTTCCAATCGCGCGTGGTCGGAATCTGTTTGCCGGACGCTTCAGAGTAAGCTTTGCGGCACGCGGCGCAATAGCACGGGTCGCGCGTGAACCCATAACTTGAGCCACCGAACTTCATGCCGTCCACGTCATAGCGCGTCAGCAATTCGGTAATCATCTCCCGCGAATACTCCTGCACGTAGCCGGCCAGGATGCAACTGGCGTAAAGGCCATCCGTGCGCAAAACCGGCTTGCCGTTGGCGTCAACCGACGCCCATTCGGGATGCGCCTTGAAGGCGGACTCCGGCAGCATTCCAAGGTCAATCGCTGGAACAACCTTGATGCCGTGTCGGTGAGCGGCCGAGATGATGTCGCCCGCCAGATCGCGGCCGCCGAGCCACGGGCTAAGGCGTTCGAACTCCAAACGCGTGGGATAGGTGGTGACATATCCGGCGGCGAAGAAGGTGAAGAAGTCCACGTGCAGGCGCGAAAACTCCTTCGCCATCGCCTCGACGTCGAAATCTTTGCAGTCAACATCGCGAATCGTCATGTGGATGCCGCAGTTGCGATGGAGAATCCAATCGTAGTTTGGATGCGAGCGGTCAGTGGCGGTCGGGATTTGGTTGGTTGGTGATTGGGCTGGCGCAGTCAGCGCAATGGCAAACGCCAGCACCACGGCTGCCCAAAGGGAAAGGTGGAAAACGAATTTTAACATTACCTAGCTACTTCTTTTTTCTCTGCACCTTCGCCGCCACCTTCAATCGAAGGGCGTTGAGCCGGATGAAGCCGGTGGCGTCGTCCTGGTTGCAGGATTTTATCGCGTCAGTTTCCATTATGGCCAACAGCAGACGCCAATTTGTCATTTCTGGCAAGGGCAATTGGAGGGACCAAAACAAAATTCAATCCGCGAATTTCGCAAACGGCGGCGAATAAGACGCCGGGGTTTGGAATTTTTCTGAAACTTTTGCCTGACTGCCGGGTATTTCCATCAACGGGAGCTTGAGGTTCCCAAAAATGAAAACACAAATTATGAAACACCTTTTGAATATATCGCTGGTCACACTGATTGCCGTTGCGCTGATGCAGTTATACCGCGCAAACATGGAGCTGAAATACAATTATGAAGCGTTGACGTGGCAAATGAACAACAAAACCGAGCAGTTCAACGCGATCATCGCGGCGAACTTCCCACGAACGTATCGGGACGCGCAGAATGTAGCCAAACTGGAGACCCAAATAAAGGCGTTGACCGCCGGGAAAGGTCCGATCAACTGACGTTAAGCTGGTGACCTTCACACGTCTCCCTCGATATGAATGTGATAAAAAGTCCGGGCTGCCGACAGGATCCTGCAAGCGAAACAGGTGGCGGCAAAGAACTCGTTTCTCCGATCTGCACCGCGACTTTTCTGAAACTTTTTGCCCGCTGCCGGGGTTGCTATCACCTGGAGTGACAGGCTTCCGCAGAAACCGAATAAACCAACAACTGATGAACTTATGAAGACAATGATCCGTTACTCCCTGGCCATCGCCGTCCTTGTTGCCGGCGCCAACCTCAACGTTCTCGCCGGGCCGCCTCCGGGCCAGGTGGATTTTGGCAAATTCACCCCGCCCGCTGACGGCGGCCAATTCGTGGAAATCCAGATTAACAGCAACTTGTTGTCGCTCGCCGCCTCGGCCGTCGAGCAGCAGCAGCCCGATGCGGCCCGGCTCTTGCGCAGCGTGCAACTCGTGCGCGTGAATGTCATCGGCCTGGCCGACGATAACCGCGCGGAGATGCAGAAACGCGTCCGGCAAATCCACCAGGACCTCGACGCCCAGGGCTGGGACCACAATGTTGCGGTGCAGGAAAAAAATGGCCAGGAAGTCGGCATCTACACCAGGACGCGCGGTGGCGAAGCGCTGGCGGGGCTCGCCATCACGGTAATTGACCCGAAGGATGCTGTTGTGCTGATTAACATCGTCGGCGACATCCGGCCCGAACAAGTCGCGGCCCTGGGCGAGAAGCTGGACATCAAACCGCTCAAAGACGTTGGCGCCGCCCTGAAAGATGCAGCCCCGAAAAAGGCGGCTCCGCAGGAAACGGCTCCGAAGAATTAAGCGGCTGGATTACGGGCCGCGCCGGCTTGGAACGCGTCGGCGCGCCGATCCAAAACCCCGATAGACAACGTCCATGAATCCATCTTCCCTCCCGCCGGTCACGCGTCGGCCGGCCCGACGCCTGTGGCTCTGGGCCTTGCTCGTCGTGCCCTCGTTGTTGCTGGTCACGCTGGCCGCAGGTGTGGTCAGTTGTTTCCGCCTCGGGTCCGAAGCGCGGGTCTTACGCAACGGATTGATCGAGTCCAGCGGCGTTGAGTGGCGGCAACAAATCGCGCTGAACGCGAACTGTCTGACGCTGGGCGCCGTTCGCGCCGGGTTGTCCTGCGTCAGGCTCGACCCCGGGGCGCGCGCTGCTCTTCAGTCCGTCCGGAGCGCCGGGGTGGGAGTCTATCAGGTGGTGTCGGGAACGCCGCCGGACCGCACGGCCATGCTCGCCGCCGCCGATTCGGCCATGACCGCCCGCGGTTGGCAACGCGTGGTCGGGGTGATGGACGGCCGGGACCTGGTAGCAATCTATTTGCCGGACAAAAATATTTCTGTCCATCGCGTGAAGTGCTGCGTGATGGTATTTGACGGAGAAGAAATGGTGCTGGTTTCCGCCCGGGGCAACCTGGAACCGATCCTCACTTACGCGCTCAATCATCCGAACCTGCGCACCCAGGCCCGGTGGCTGGCCCAACGTTGAGCGGCGGAATCACGCCGGAAACCGGAGAAGGGTGAGAACAAGGATCCCCCGCCGGGTGCGCTGGAAATTCAAGTGAAGTAAGGATTCTTCACACCGCGCTCGGCGTAGTTCTTCAGATTGACGAGCAGGTATCCCCAAGTGGTGTTGCAGAAATGGCAATGGTCGCCGCCGCGTTCCCAGCCGCCGTGACAGAATCTTAGCAGCACTTCGCCGTCGGGCTGCGGTTCGAGGACGAATTCCTGCGTGGTGCCGACCCAATCCGGCGAGGTGCCGCCGGTGCATTTCCAGCGCACGAGCGTGGGCGGTGTCAACTGCTCGATGCGCATCTGAAAAACGGTCGTAAGCTCAAAGAAACTGAAGACCGCCATGCCGCCGGCCTTGGCGTCCATCTTCACGGCGGTCGTCCACCACGCGCGGATGCCGTCCTCGGTGGTGATGGCGCGATAAATCTCCTCCGCCGGCGCGGCGATGCCGATGAGATGGATGAGCTCGGTGGGCGTGATTAAAGAACCTTAAGTTTTTTTCCTAGCTAATTCAGCCGCTGTAGCTCTTTCAATGACCACGGTGACATATTTTTGAACGGAAGTGATAAGGCGACGATATTGGTCGTGCGAGATCAATATCCGTTCTCCAGATGTTAAATTTAGCCATGGACACGCCTCTACTAGTTTGCGGTCAGCCAAAGACGCTCGATGAACAATCGTATGACGGAGTTGCTGAAGTTCATAAATGTCGCGTCGAATCGAATCCTCGACCTTTCCCGCCAATCCCACAATTTTTAGAAGCGATTCAAAACAGTCGAGACCCAGTCTCTGTTCAGAACTTAGACCACGCTGAAGCTCATATAACAACAATCGAGCCTTATCTTCCTGATTAAGCTGTTCGTAGGTTGCCAGCGGAATTCGAGTTTTTTGAAACGCATCTTCCTTCAGAATTTCAGGCCTGTTTATGATATGAGCGACAAGAACATCTTCGAACAATGCCTCCAATGCACTCCAGATAGTGACTAAGGAGTGCGCATTCAATAATGGAAATTCTTTCTCGATTTCCTGTCGTGCAAATTCGGCTTCAATTCGGGCGTCTTTGAAATCTTTTGGTTCAAATGGCTTCCCGCTATTTTCAGTTCTTACTCGTTCCAGATTATCAAGCGCTTCAAGCAATGGCATTTGGCGACTGATTTGGATAATCCCCTTAATGCTGAGTTGCAAAACTCGTTCCGCCTCTTCAAAAAAATTGAAAAAACGATAATAAGGATCGATATACCAATCGCTCATGTCATTTCTTTCCAGTTGTTACGATTCCAAATCCACCCTCGTCATCGCGCTTGACGAACTTGGATAATTTATTTTTTCCCATGCACCTTCGCCGCCACTTTCAGGCGCAGGGCGTTGAGCCGGATGAAGCCGGTGGCGTCGTCCTGGTTGTAGGCCTTGGTCGGGTCGGCTTCCATCGTGGCGATGTGCGGGTTGTAGAGGCTCACCGGGGATTTGCGGCCAGCAACCATGATGTTGCCCTTATACAGCTTTACGCGCACGGTGCCGGTCACGTTCTTCTGGCTCTCGGTTACGAGCGCCTGCAACGCCAGCCGCTCGGGCGCGAACCAGTAGCCATAATACACCAACTCCGCGTAGCGCGGAATGAGCGAGTCGCGCAGGTGCATCACTTCCCGGTCCATCGTGAGGCTTTCCATCTGCCGGTGCGCAAAATGCAGGATGGCGCCGCCGGGCGTCTCATACACGCCCCGCGATTTCATGCCCACGTAGCGGTTCTCCACCATGTCCACCCGGCCGACGCCGTGTTTGCCGCCGAGTTTGTTCAGCACCTTCATCACGCCGAGCGGGGAAAGCTTCTTGCCATTCACCGCAACGGCGTTGCCTTTCTTGAAGTCAATCGTCACGAACTCCGGCTTGTCCGGCGCGTCTTCGGGGAAAACGGAGAGCGTCGTGAACGAGCCGCGAAATTTCTTGTCGCTCGCGTCCATCCACGGGTCTTCGAGAATACCCGCCTCGTAGGAAATGTGCAGGAGGTTCCGGTCAGACGAAAACGGTTTCTTCGCGCTGGCCTGCACGGGAATCTTGTGCCCGGCGCAGTAATCAATCATCTCCTGCCGTCCGGGAAATTCGCTGCGATACCGGGCGTCCCGCCACGGGGCGATGACCTGCAAATCCGGCGCGAGCGCGGCGGCGGTCAGTTCAAACCGAACTTGATCATTCCCCTTCCCGGTCGCGCCGTGGGCGATGGCGTCGGCCTTTTCCCTTTTGGCGATTTCCACCATGCGCTTGGCGATGAGCGGCCGGGCGATGCTGGTGCCGAGAAAGTATTGGCCCTCGTAAATCGCACCGGCATGAATGATGGGATAAATGAAGTCGCGCGCGAATTCCTCCTGCAAATCGTCAATGTAGATTTTCGCCGCGCCGGTCTTTTTGGCCTTGGCTTCGAGGCCGCGCAATTCCTCCTCCTGCCCGATGTTGGCGCAGAAGGCGATCATCTCGGCATTGTATTTTTCCTTGATCCACGAAAGCAGCACCGAGGTGTCGAGGCCGCCCGAATATGCCAGAACAATTTTCATCGGCATAATTAAACCGCCAAGTCGCCCAAAACGCAAAGTGGAAATAAACAATCTCTCCGGAGTGCGCCCGACGTCATGCTAACGGCTTTTCCTAGCCCGGCTCTTTCCCTCAATCCTCAAACCGTTTGCTTTCCTGATGAAACGGGAGTTTTGCCGCGTAGAGCTTCAATTGGCCATCCAACTGCTCGACGAGGCCGGATTGCCCCGCCGCCCGCGCCAACGCCATCGCCTTTTGGGCGCTGCGCACGGCATCGTCAAATCGCCCGGCCTCGGCGTAGGCGGCGGCAAGCGTGCGGAGAATGATCGGGTCCTCTCCGCCGGCAATTTGATTCGCCCGTTCGGCCAGATCCACGGCCTGGCGACCGTCGCGCAACGCCGCCGGCGAAACAGTCGCCAGCACCCACGCCAGGTCGTTTTGGATTTTCAAGGAGCGGGGATTCAATTGCAGCGCTTGCTGGAAATGCACCATCGCTTCGTCGTCCCGCCCCAGACGGAGGAGAGCTTTGCCGAGATTGAAGTGGGCTTCCGCGTTGCGAGGATTGATTTGCAGCGCTTGCTGTAAATGAATGATCGCCTCATCCAAGCGACCCATTAAGAACAGTGCAGTGCCGAGATTGAAGTGGGCTTCCGCGTAGCGAGGATTGATTTGCAGCGCTTGCTGGTAATGAATGATCGCCTCATCCAAGCGACCCATTAAGAACAATGCACTGCCGAGATTGTAGTGGACTTCCGCGGAGCGAGGATTGATTTGCAGCGCTTGCTGGAAATGAATGATCGCCTCATCCAAGCGACCCATTGAGAACAATGCATTGCCGAGATTGATGTGGGCTTCCGCGTAGCGAGGTCTGATTTGCAGCGCTTGCTGGAAATGCACCATCGCTTCGTCGTCCCGCCCCATACGGTGTAAAAGATTGCCGAGATTGTAGTGGGCTTCCGCGTAGCGAGGTCTGATTTGCAGCGCTTGCTGTAAATGCACCATCGCTTCGCCATCCCGCCCCATAAGGAGGAGAGCATTGCCGAGGCCGTTCTGGGCAAGGAAGTTGTCAGAAGTGCAGGCGAGCGTGTGAGTCCAGAGCGATTCGTTGTTTCGCCAGTAAGAAGTCTGTGTGCGTGCAAGGAAAATCAAAGCAACAATGATGATTGCGGAGACGCTGCCCAGCACCACGCGGCGATGGCGCCAGCCGGCGCACAAATCCGCAGCCGCCCAGGTCAGCAACAGATACACGCCAATCTGCGGAAGATAAGTGTAGCGATCCGCGCGGGCGTAAAGGGCGATCTGCACAATCCCAATCACCGGAACCATCATCCCCACATACCAAAGCCAGCCGACGGCCAAGTAAGGACGCGCCCGGCGAAATGCAAACACCGCCACGGACACGGCCAACAGCAGCACCAGTGACGCGGCCACCTGCCAGGCCGGAAGCAGGGCCGTGGGGTTGGGATAAAAACACGCCAGTCCCGACGGATGGATCATCTGCCAGAGGTAGGTGGCGCAGGAAACCACCGCATTCTCCATCCGCAACGTGAAAGACAGCCTGTCAACTACGGGCACTTTCTCCGGCACCATGAAGGTCGCGGCGCACGAAGCCACCGCCAGCACAAACAGGGGGATTTTTTCGGCTACCAGCCGCCGCCAAATTTTAGGCGTGAAATCCGAAGCCCGGTTCAACGGCCAGTAATCCAGCAGCAGCAGCAAGAACGGCAGCGTCACCAGCATGTTCTTGGACAGCAGCCCCAAGGCAAAGAACACCACCACAGCCCCATAGCGGATCATCGAGCGCGAGTGGCGCACATAGGAAACATAGGCTCCCATCGTCAGCATGAAGAACAGCCCGCTCAACACGTCCTTGCGCTCCGCCACCCAAGCCACCGACTCCACCCGCAAAGGATGAATGGCAAAAACCGCCGCTACGAATGCGCTGCGCCACAGGAACCCGGTCATGCGCCGCAACACGAGGAAAAGCAGGATCACCGTCGCCGTGTGGATCAGGACATTGACGAGGTGATGGTCGCCGGGGTTCAACCCGAACAACTGGCAGTCCAGCATATGGGANNCGAAACCCCTCCCAAGTCAGGCCCTTTTGGACGACCGGGTTATCAGACACATAGACATCGTCGTCGTAATTGACGAACGCGTAATGAACCGTCTGGCCAAAGACCAACCAGACTATCGCTGCAAGAAAAATGCAAATCCCGAAGACTAGCCAGCGGTCAGCCAAACCAACCGGACAATCGGCAGATTCCAATGCGGGAGAACCTGCGACAAAAACCGTTTTGACCGTCGGCGAAACGGGCTTGCCCGAAAACATCGCGGTTCTTCCTGTCTCTTTTCTTTTCTTCGGTCTTGGCATCCTTCATTTTTCCAATGCAACAAATGGCTTGCCCGATAAATCTTCAATCGTCGTTCGACAGTAGCCTCGACTGGGCGAGTCCGCCCGAATATGCCAGAACGATTTTCATCGGGATAATTAAACCGCGAAGACGCCAGGAACGCAAAGTGGAAATGAATTCAAAAATGCAGCCTCTCCGGCCGGCGAAAGTTTCCTTCGGAGCGTGTCTCCGCTGTTGTTTCCCGGCCAGAGGGCGGCGGCTAATCCCGACTATCGCAGTGCCGCAGAATGCCGAGGATGGCGATGACGACGAGCAGTTCGAGCAGGGCGAAGGCGGGTCCGATTTGACATGCCCAATGAAACCGCCGGAGGCCAGGCACGCGGGAACGAAAGACCGTGTTTAATTCGCATCCGGCGCCGTCTTTTGCAGACGTTGGACATCCTCAAGCGCATCCGGGTCCGTAAGTTCGCTGGAAGTGCTAAAGTAAGTGTCGACTGGAAGCTCGCTGTGCCACTCCCAATATTCAGCGTGATTGTCGGCGAACGTGAGCATCGTGCCGTTTTGATGCCGCCACGCGGGGACGTTGAACCAGTTGTTGATGGTGGATGAATAAAGAAAATGACCGTCGTCAATCGTGGAATCATCTTCGTCAATAAAGGTGAGCGTCGCGTCAGTCCGGCGGATTTGGCTGGCCATTTTCAGCGGCTTGACACCCCAATTGTCGGTGTCTGATTGCGGCCCGCCCATATAACAGCTCATGGAATAACTCCGCAGCAATTCGACGCTGGTGTCTTGAATCTTGCCGTGGTCCGCAGGGCATCGGTAGACAGGGACGCTTTTGACAAACCTATACATGGTGCCGCGGGTGATGCTGGCGGAATCCGCGTCCAAAACAGCGTTGCCAGTGACCCATGAATTCGACGGGCTTTCCGCGACGCTGGAGGAACGGTAATCCCAGTCGTTCAAGGGGAGCGCATCGTTGGCATCGGTGATGTAAAGCTGCCACGCCAGTCCGAGTTGCCGGCCATTGCTCAGGCACTGGGTGCGCTGCGCCCTCGCTTTCGCCCGAGACAACACCGGCATCAGGAGGGCCGCCAGGATCCCGATGATGGCGATGACGACGAGCAATTCGATGAGGGTGAAACCACGCCGCATTTCCGTGCTGACAAGCGGTCGGCCCTGCGAACGGTCGTGTTTGTCCGGCTTCATTGGTTTCCCGATCATATTAACAACGCAAACTCGATTCAGTTACAAAAAAGACGAAAAATTGTAACCGGCGGCCGATCCCGCCGTTTGCACGAAAGACGCACCGGTTGATTGATTTTGTTCATCCCATCAATTGGATATGTCCGCCGGAGGCCAAAAGAGGACAAATTATTTTGTTTTTTTGACCACGAGCATTTCGGTGGGTATGTTCACGGCATGCTCGGATTTCAAGGCGCATCGCCATGGTTGTTCTTTGGCCACAGGGCGGCGGTGTCGGTTCTGGGCAGGTCATAGCCGATGGCGCCGTTGCGCAGCAACGTCGCGTGGCCGTCGAAAAACGCGGCGTTCACCCGTTTGCCGTGCCTCGGAGCCGAGCGGGTAAAATCAACATTGTTCCAATCATGGGTATCGCTCGGCACGCGAAAATAGGTGCAGCCCGTGGCGGGTTCTTCCACCCAATTGTCATAGTCGTCATCGGGATTGGTGATGAATCCCGCATCGGCAAACACAATGGACTGGCTGGGATTGCCCACTTGGCCTTCACTGGCGGAGGCATAGACCGGGTCCGGATTTCCCGCCGCCGGCGTGACGCGTCCGTATTCAGGATAATTCATGCCGATGCCCAGGGTGTAATTGGTGCTGGCGGACTGGCCGTGGGCGCCGGTGGCGGGCTGGATCAGGGCGGGACAACTAAACGTCGGTTGCGACGGAATGAAGTTGTCCAGCCGGTATTTGTCCGGCCACCAGAGGTAGGTTGATTTTTGGACGACGAAGGTTTTGGCATCGTAAGTCCAACTGGGCCAGCCGGGGGCGCCCTGTTCCACCCACAACGGGACCATGGCTCCGCGGTTGTCATCCAGATATAATTTCGTCGCCAGGATAATCTGCTTCATGTTGTTGAGGCAGCCGGCGGACTTGGCCCTCAGTTTGGCTGATGACAGCACCGGCAACAGCAGCGCCGCCAGAATCGCGATGATGGCGATGACAACAAGCAGTTCAAGCAAGGTGAACGCCTGGCCATATTCGTGCTGCACGAAAGTTTTACTGGTGTTGCAGTGCCCGGCCATTTTTCAATCAAGGGTAGCTGCCGTTGTTATTCTTTGACCAAAGAACAGCGTTGTTGGTTCTGGGCAGATCGTAACGAATTGCGCTGTTGCGCAGTTTCAGAACATGGCCGTCGAAAAACGCGGCGTTCACCCGCCCGCCATGTCTTGGAACCGAGCGTGAGTCGCCTTTCAAAGACTCGTAATTGGAATCACTCGGCACACGGAAATAGGCGCAGCCCGTAGCCGGGACTTCCTGCCAGTGGTCCGCATCGGTTTCGTCGGAGTTCGCAATGCCGCCGGCATCCGCGAACACGATGGACTGGCTGGGACTGGTCACCTGACCTTCCTGGGAGGCAGTGTAGACAGGATTCGGGAATCCCTGTCTCGGCGATAACCATCCGTATTCGGGATAATTCATGCCGATGCCCAGAGCGTGGTTGGTGCTGACGGATCCGCCGCCGCCATCCGTGGCCGGTTGGGTCAGGGTGGGACAATCAAAAGTTTTTTGCGACGGAATGAAGCCGTCCAACCGCAGCTTGTCCGGCCACCAAAGATGCTCCGACCAGTGGATGGTGAAGGTTGATTCGTCGTAGTTCCAAGCGGGCCAGCCGGCGGAACCCTTCTCCACCCACAATGGAACCATCACGCCGCGGTTGTCATCCAGATATAATTTCACCGCCAGAATGACCTGCCGCATGTTGTTGAGGCAGTTGATGGCCTTGGCCCGTTGTTTGGCCGCAGACAGCGCCGGCAGCAACAGCGCGGCGAGAATGGCGATGATGGTGATGACCACCAGCAGCTCGATCAGAGTAAACGCGCGTTTCATAATTAATCCCCGCTCCATTTGTAATCGTATCCGGCTGGCGGGTCGTAGTAGGCCGAGACTGACATTGCTCCGTTGGGATATTGGATGGTGCTGTTCCAAAACATTTTTATGTAACTGACGTGGCCGTCCACAAAGCTGACCAAATCCAGGGCATTGTTCAGGGTCGGAATCTGGTCATGCGTTGGTTGATGCCAGGAATAGGGAAAGAGCGCCGCTGATTCCGTCACCAGGACTGTTTTCACGGGCATTTTGACGGAACCCAACCGCTGGCCGCCGATGCCATGCAACGGTCCGTTGTAGGCGAGATTGGCATAGTTGGTGACCAGGTTCAGGCCATCGAAGGCGTAGCTGGAATAATCGTAAACGGCCTGCTCGTGGTGGCCCTGCGGCATATATGCGCCCGTGCTCTCATCAAAATGAAAACGGTCAGCCGGGCAGACGAAAATCTTGTCCTGCGACGAGGATTGCCCGTGCAGGCCCAGATTGCCTTTGACAAGTTCCCTGTAGTAATTGTAAGTGGCTGGACCTGTGTCGGGCAGCGTGTCGTTGTTATTCCCGGCATATAATTGGACGGCGAGATTGATTTGTTTCAGGTTGTTTAAACACGTCGTCCGCTGGGCCCGCGCCTTTACCTTGGACAGCACCGGCAGCAGCAGCGCCGCCAGGATCGCGATGATGGCGATCACGACCAGCAGTTCAATCAAGGTGAAGGCCTGACGTTTCATAAATCATTCCCAACCATGCATCGAATTGTAGCGGAAAGTCATTTCGTTCGTGTTGTAACTTTTATACCATTTCACGTGGCCTTCCTCGAAAAGGATGTTCTGGCCCTTGCTGTGAACCTGCCATTCCTCGGACGGCATTCCGTTGACATCGCCGCCGACGCAATTGTAGGTGTAATCGTCCTTGTCGGCGTTATCCAAGGTGAACGTGGACCCGATGGTGTCGCCGGACAAGACGTAAGCTTCCGGGAATTGAATCGCCCTGCCGTTGACCGGGGCAAAACCGTTTGCGGCCACATACGCAACGCGCACGCCGTTGAAATAATTGAAGAAGCCGGTCTGCGACGGCAAATCCGCCGGGCAGTGACAGGCGTTTGTGTTTTGAACGAAAGAAAAAATCTGCTGCAGCCAGCTGTAATTGCCCGTCGTGGAATCTTTTTGATCCCACCGGATGGTGCCGCCGGATTCGGGATACATTTCATTATTTTCATCGGCAAACATCTTCATGCCGAGACCAATTTGGTGGAGATTGGACTGGCATTGCGTCGTCCACGCGCGTTGTTTGGCGGCGGACAATACCGGCAGCAGCAGCGCCGCCAGGATGGCAAAGATCGCAAAGACCACCAGCAATTCGATCAGGGTGAAAGCCGAGCTCAAAGTG